>JALOUA010000366.1 GCA_025457625.1 Akkermansiaceae bacterium | reverse complement strand
GGCATCGAATTCGCTGGCGAGCAAAACGCTCAGCGCCTGGGTGCCAACGCCGGTTTCCTCCACCTCGTGGCCGGCCTCCCGCAGCGCCTCCACCAGATGACGGCGCAGGCGGGTGTCGTCCTCAGCCACCAGAATTCGCATGCCGGCAGTTTGCCATGACGGGAAAGCGCATGGGAAGTCCCGAGATTTTCCTCGCCAGGAGCGTTTTCAGCGGCTGGCGCGGATGCGGGTGAAACGTTCCGGCGACATTCACGCCGGGAACCCAGTGGATGAGGTCGGAGCTGAACTCAACTCCCACCGCCGCGTCGCCCGGCGCCGGCGCGCGCGGGGTGCGCATTGTCCAGTAGGAAACGCCGCCGAAGTCGCGCAATGACATGTTTCGCGCGAGCGGCGCGTTGGGATAACCAATGGTGAGGCCCAGCGCGTATTCAACGAGATCCGGCCACTGGTCGCCGTCGCTGTCGAGCGTGGCGGCGGTGGCGGGATCGCCGATGGTCACACTGACGAGGCCAAGGTTGGAATCGGCGAAACCATCGAAGGCGGCGAAGGTGAACGAGTCGGCACCCGCGAAGTGGGATTCCGGGTAATAAGTGGCGGTCGCTCCGGACAACGCCACGCTGCCGTGCAGGGGTTGGCTGACGATGCGCGGGGTGGCGCCAGCCTCGTTGGATGAGAGTGTCAGACTGCCGGGGGTGTTGACCGCGGTGGTCAAGGTCCGGCTCGTCACCACCGGCGGGACGTTGCTGTTGAAGACTCCGCCGAGTGCCCCGTTGTCCTCGCGTTTATGGCAAAGGAAACAACTCACGGCCGCACCGCGGAAGAGCGGGATGCTGTGGGGCGTGCCGTCCTTGGTGAATGCGAGTGTTTGATCGGAAAACGAACGCGAGAGCGGTGTGCCGCGCATGTCCGGGCCATGGCAAGCGAGGCATGAGCCGCTCTTTCCGTAGTCCTTGTGATTGCTGATCCAGTCGGCGCCGGTGGAATGCATGCCGTGCGGGCCGCCGCTGACGGTGGGTGGCATCGATGAATGGCATGATGTGCAGTTCGCACGGGTTCCGGCGTGGCCCTGCGCGGCGATGTTCTGCAAGTTGTCATTGCGATGCGCTGCGGGAAACTCGGCGTGGGTCGAGCCATGGCAGGCGCTGCACTGGAGGCCGCCATGGCCTTTGGAAAAACGATAGAGCGACTTGTCGGCGATCGGCGTGTTGGGATTGGTGGCGAACATCTGGCTGACGGGAACCCGCGGCGTGCCGTTGGTTTCAAAGACGGAGGTGTAGCGAAGCCGGCCGTTGTTCTGGGTGGCGCTGCCGGTGTGGCACTGCTGGCATGTTGGCTCATCCAGCCAGCCGGTGCGGTCGGCCGCGCCCACCTGGCTCATCGTGCCGTGGCAGCTTTGGCACTGCATCGCGGCCGAGCCGTCGGCTGCGACCGCCGCGCCCATCGCGCCACGCAGGCAGCGGGTCTCGGATCCCGGATGGCATTGATAGCATGAACTCCGGTTGGCGATGTCGTTGAGCGTCATTCCGCTGTCGGGGGCGATCACATCCGCGTGCTTCGAATGCATCGAGCGGGTCAACGACTTGACGTCGGTATAACTCGGCGCCCCGAGCGCTTCGGACGCATGGCAGGCCGCGCAAAGCACCGGCTTGTCATGATCCCGCACGCTGGCTTCCAGACCTTCCGGTGGAAAACCCTTGGCCGCCAGCGCGTCATCGAAAGGCTGCGTGCCGACATGGCGGTCATGCAGGCGCAGGATGTTCAAGCGGTGGTCGCGATTGGAATCCGCTTCGTTCACCCAGCCGACTACGGGTTTCGCGGCATCGCCGGAGCCGGACGAGTGGCAGGCGCGGCAATCCATTTCGCTGGAAACCGGCAGCACGATGTCCGTGGTGGCCAGCACCGCGCCGCCGGTGGTTTTCGCCGTCAGGCGCATCATGGGATAAGGGTTGGATTGCCCCGCGTCGTCGATCGGAGTGATGGGCACGCCCGCGGCTTCGAACCAGCGCATCGCACCGTCAAAACCCATGGCCTGCGGCGTGTTGGCCGCACCCGGCATGTTTCTTCCGGGATTGCCCGCGGGAAACGGCAGCCCGTAATCCGGCGGCAGCGGCGCGTTGAAGAGCACCGGCGAGTATTGCCAGAAGTTCGTCTTGCCGATGGAACTCGTGTTGATCGAGCCATCCGGATCGGCCACGGCCTCGTAAGTCACCACCAGGCCTGTCGGGTTGGTGACCAGATGGCCCTGGGCATCAAGGAGCTGGCAATCGACCGTGTTGTAGGGCGGCAGGATCGAGAACACCGAGTAATCATCGTCCATGCAGTGCATGCCCAGGTTGTTCCAGCCGATGAGTGTGTGCGCCGCAGCGGTGGCGGCGAGGCCGAGCAGGAGCGCGAGCGGTTTCATGGGCTTGCAGATGGTAAAAGCCGGGGCCGGAACGGAACTCGACGGTTGATCCAATGCCTTCTACGCCGGGAAGCCGGAACATGCGAAGTGGTTTTTGATAAGAAATTTCTTATCATGCAAGGACTGGCGGGACGGCATGACGTCGGCTCGACAGGCCACGATCGCCTGGCCATTCCAGCCGGGCTTGTGCCTGTCCCGGGCTCAAGCCCCGCCGGCGCGCGCGGACTCCCATTCGAGCATCGCGCGTTTTCGATCAGCTCCCCAGTGGTAATGGCCGATGGCACCGCTGCCGGAAATGACGCGGTGGCAGGGGATGAGGAAGGAAACCGGGTTGGCACCCACGGCGGAACCGGTGGCGCGCGCCGCGCGGGGATTGCCCACGCGGGCCGCGAGTTTGCCGTAGGCGATCGTGGCGCCCATCGGGATGCCCAGCAGCGCCCGCCAGACACGGAGTTGGAACCCGGTGCCTGCGACAAAGATCCGCATCCCCTGATCCGATTCGAAAATCCCACCGGCCAGCGCGCGGGCATGGGATGGCTCCCAAACCACTTCCGCCAGCGGCCAGAAGCCGCGCAGTTCGGCCATGGCGCTCTCCCGTGCGCCCGCATCGCAAAACGACAGGCGGCAAATGCCGCGCGGAGCATCGGCGATGAGGCAATGCCCGAACGGGCTGTTGGCGATGCCGGCCCGCAGGGTCATGCCCGCGCCGCGCGCCTTGGTCTCGTCCGCGGTGGCGGCCACCAGCTTGTGCGGGGGATTCATGGGTGCAGTGTCACACGTTTTGGCGCATCCGC
>JALOUA010000105.1 GCA_025457625.1 Akkermansiaceae bacterium | reverse complement strand
CTGGCAAGGTTCGGGACGCCACTCTCAAGCACATCCACATGAACTGGCCGAAAGATGATCCCGCCGGCAAGGAGACCTTCGCGAAGGAGCATGAGATCCAGTAGATGGTGGTTCACTTGAAACCCAGTGAGAAGGCAAGAAATGGATTGACCAGAATAATGGTCAATTTATCCTGTTTCGGTGATCACGAAGCAAATCAGCGTTTCCGAGTTCAAGGCGCACTGCACCGAAGAAATCCGGGCGGTTGAGAAGGGAGACACGATCCTGGAACTCACCCGCCACGGCAGGAAGGTGGCCGTGGTGAAATCGCCTGAGGCCGCGGAGGCCACGGCGGATTTGGAAAGCTGGATCGGCAGTGGCAAAGGCACCGTCACATTCGGGCCTGGCTATGATCCGAATGTCCCGGCATGGAATGCCTCCGATTGGGAAAGCTGATTCCATTTTCCTCTCCATGGCCGCCACCCTCCTGCTCGATACCTGTGCATGGCTGGACGCCTTCGCGGCGCCCGAATTGCTGCGGCCCACCGTTCGGAAACTTCTGGCCGCAGAGCCGCTGGTGCATGTTTCCGCCATCAGCTTGGTGGAGATCGCCAGAAAGGAAGCCAAGGGCGAACTGGTTTTCGGCATGGCCTTGTCCAAATGGTTTCAACTCGCGTTGCCGGTCAACCGGGTGCGGGTTTTGGAAATCACACCCGAAATCGCGATCGACGCCACCCGTCTTCCGGGATGGAGTCATAAGGATCCGGCCGATCAAATCATCGTGGCAACCGCGCGTCTGCACGGGCTCAGAATTCTCACCTCCGACTCCAAACTCCTGAAATACCGGCAAGTCGCAAGCATCGCTTCACGGAAGGCTTGAGGGCGGGTCCTGCTCACCCCAAGAGCCGTGGGTCGGGCCGAAATGCTTGCGGCGTGCCGATGAGGATCCTCGGGAAATCCGGATGAGCCGGGTTGAGAAGATAATTCCATTCGCCCGGCGTCACCACCGAGGGCACCGCCAGCGCGGTGGAGCGCACTGATGCCAGCCATGCGTCGCCGATGGCACGCGAGATCCGGCTGGATTCGTCGTCGTTCCAGCCGGCGGGCAGGGTCTCGGGCTTCAAAGTTTCCAGCAGCTCTGGCGGGATTTCCAGCGAAGCCCATGAAAACAGATTTCCAAAAACCTCCGGATCCTCCAGATGCACCAGCACCTCCAGCGTCGCCAGCGAGAGCGATGACGAGGTGTAAACGACGGCATTTCCCGGAGAATTCCAGCGACCACCGTTCAGCCGGGCACCCTCGCCGGTGAACGCTCCGGGCATGTGGCGCGTCTTGCAGAGATGGAACGCACGGATCATGAGAAGACCCCGTGTTCGATGCGGCCGAGCAGCGACTCCACCTCGCGGGCGCCGATTTCCGTGTCACAGGAGCGCAGCGGGGTCAGGCCGCCGAGCGCGCGTTTCGGCTGGGACATCCAGCGGCGGGCGGCCGCGCGGTCTTCGAGAACGTCCAGCGCCTTGGCCCAGACCGATCCCACCCGCAGCAGGCGTTCGGACTCATCCGCTTTGAAGCGCTCCGTACGGCGTGCCAGCGTCCGGGTGGGGATGCCGAGAATGTCCGCCAACTCCTCGGTGGAAACTCCGAGCTCCGCGCGCAGTTGATCAAAAGCGCCTCGCGGAACCCCGTGTTGCAGGGCCTCCCGCACTTGCTTGAAAGTGCTATCCTTGGCGTCAGGTGCTTTGAAGCCCAGATGGCGCAACGCCTCCAGCCAATGATCCACGGCTTCCAGCAGCGCGGGCTGGCTGCTCACGCGATCAACCGCAACCGGAGACTCCAAGCGGGTGCCTTCCGCAGGTTCACCATCACCATCTTTCATGGAATTTGCCATACGGCGTATTTAACACGCCAAATGGCCGGATCAAGTCTTTTTTCAACCTTTCTTCGCTTTGCGGCCGGGCCATTGAATCTCCGCTAACATTTTCCTGAATTCCGAAATGATCACCACGAAACCCACGAAAAGACACGAAAGGTCAACCATTTAAGGCAAACCCATCCACACCCGGAAAATGAGGGCGGTTAGGTTTTCAACTCTTTGATTTTCGTGAACTTTCGTGTCTTTCGTGGTTTCTATTCTCCTTTCCGGGTTGATCCCACAGTCCGCAGCCCCCCACTTCCGGCATGGCGCGGGATGGAGGCGAAATCCGCATTGGACGCGCGCCATTTTCCGGCACACGATCACCGCAATCATGGACGACTATTCCCGCCGCGCCTTCATCCGCACCAGTCTGCCGGGTTTGCTCGGGCTGACGATGGCCCTGCCCGGGATCACCGCCCTTGCCACCCGCGCCAATGCCTGCAGCGGGCGGATCCCGCAGGATGGCGCCATTCACTGGGATGCGTTTCTTGAGGCGATCGCACGCGAGGCCGGCCGACAGCACCTCGATGATTGGAACGAGGCGGCCTATGTCGCGACAGCCGCGGCCATTGTCCAACGGCTCGATCTCGATTCGCCGGAACTCAAAACAGCCTTCGAGCAAGCCAAGGCCGGCGTCGGCAACCAGCGGGTGGACTTCGACCATCTCGAAAAACAGCGCGATTTCCAAATCTCCTTCGTGCAGTTTGAAAAAGGCGAGGAGATCCGCCATCACGACCATCCCGGCATGACCGGCGTGCTGCTCTGCGCCACCGGCACCGTCGATGTCTGGAATTACGACGAACTCGCACCACAGCCCGGCGCGGACACCCTGCTCTTGAAGGAAATCTCGCGTGCGGCACTGACCAAGTCCGACGTTTCCACGCTGACCTCCAAAGACCGCAACATCCACCGCCTGCAGGCCCGCAGCCTGACCCAGCTTGTGGACATCTTCGCGCCGCCCTACAACGGCGAGCGGATCGCCCGCAGCCGCTGGTTCAAGGTCGATCCCGAGCCGTTTCAAGGCCGCGAGGGGCTCTTTGAGGCGAGCCTGGGATAGCGCTGCGGAATAACTCACAAGGTCAGCGGGATCATTCATCGCCGCCGCACGTTGCCGATTTAGCGCTTGGCGGCCTCCGCCGCCTCTTCGATAGTCGCGCCCGCCGTTCATGGAAGTGCCGCCGACCACCGGATCACCCCTGCCCCACACCAACTGAAATTCCATCATGAGCATTCAATGGAAGGGCGTCATGCCCGCCACCGTCACCCAGTTCAACGCGGACTTGAGCATCGATCACAGCCTGATGGCAGAGCATGGCAAATGGCTCATTGAAAGCGGCTGCTCCGCCATCGTGGCCCACGGTTCGCTGGGCGAGGGGGCCACGCTCGGCTTCGCGGAAAAAGTCGCGCTGCAGAAAACCTACGTCGCCGCACTGCCCGGCACACCCATCATTCCGGGCATCGCCGCGCTTTCCACCAAAGAGGCCGTCGATCTCGCCAAGGCCGCCAAAGACAACGGCTGCCGCGGCCTGATGGTGCTGCCGCCATATCTCTACTCGTCCGACTGGCGCGAAATGAAGGCGCACATGAAGGCGGTCATTTCCGCCACCGATCTGCCGTGCATCATTTACAACAATCCCGTGGCCTACAAAACCGACTTCGTACCGTGGCAGATCAAGGAGCTGGCCGATGAGTTGCCGAATGTCGAATCCGTCAAGGAATCCTCCACCGATGTCCGCCGCATGGCCGCGATCCGCGAGGTCTGCGGTGATCGCCTGGTTCCCGGCGTGGGCGTGGACGACTGCGCGCTCGAAGGCTTCACCATGGGCGCGGAATTCTGGATCACCGGCGTGGGCGGCGCGTTCCCGAAACACAACGTCAGGCTCATGGAACTCGCCGAGGCCGGCAGGATCGGGGAAGCGATGAAGATCTATCTCTGGATGCTGCCGATGCTGCGCATGGATACCGTGGTGAAATTCGTGCAGCTCATCAAACTCCAGCAAAACCTCGCCACCGGTGGCAAACTCGGCAACAACCGCGTCCGCCCGCCGCGCCTGGAACTCGAAGGCGCCGAACTCGCCGAAGCCACCGCCATCATCGAAAAGGCCATCGCGACCGCTCCGGCGGTGTGAAATCCCGTGATCCGTGCGATTGGTCCGGCGTGCCGGACAGGCCGGATATTTTCTAACAAACCAGACCCGCCATGCAACTCCTCGGCAGATCCTTCATCGGCTTTTCCCGCTCCACCGGCACGCAACCCTGCGCGCAGGCGGTGAATCCCGCCACCGGCGAGACACTCTCCCCGCAATACGTCGGAGCGACGGCGGCGGAAGTGGACAAGGCGCTGGCCCTCGCGGCGGCCGCATTCCCGGCGTATTGCGATCTAACAGGAAAACGGCGCGCCGGATTCCTCCGCGCCATCGCCGCGAACATCGAAGCCGCCGTCGAAGACATCGCCGCACGCGGCCCACAGGAAACCGGCCTGCCGGAAGCCCGGATGCGCGGCGAAACCGCGCGCACGACCGGCCAGTTGCGGATGTTCGCCGCCCTGTTGGAAGAGGGCTCGTGGGTGGACGCGCGCATCGAACGCGCGATTCCCGACCGCGCGCCGGTTCCCAAGCCCGACCTCCGCTCGATGCTGCGTCCGCTCGGACCGGTGGCCGTGTTTTGCGCCAGCAATTTCCCGCTCGCCTTCTCCGTCGCAGGTGGCGACAGCGCCGCCGCACTGGCCGCGGGATGTCCCGTCATCGTCATCGCCCACGCCTCGCATCCGGGCGTCGCGGAAATCGTCGCCAGCGCCGTGACCATGGCCGCACAGGAAACCGGCATGCCCGAGGGCGTGTTCTCGCTGCTCTACGGCGGCGGCCGCACCGTGGGTCAAGCGGTGGCCGGGCACCCCGCCATCCAGGCCGTCGGCTTCACCGGATCGCGCGCCGCGGGACTCGCGCTGATGGCCACCGCCGCCGCGCGCCCGCAGCCGATCCCGGTCTATGCGGAAATGAGTTCGGTCAACCCGCTCGTCATCCTGCCCGGCGCGCTCGACCGTGGCGAGGCCGCGCTGGCCGAGGCGTATTACGCTTCCCTGACTCTTGGCGTCGGCCAGTTCTGCACCAATCCGGGTTTGGTATTCATGCCCGACGATCAAGGCGGCGGATTCCTCGAACGCCTCGCGGAACTCATCGCGGCCGGCAGCCCCGGCACCATGCTCAACGCCTCGATCCGCCAGGCCTACGCCGACGCCACCCGCGGATTTGAAAGCGTGCCCGGCGTCAAAGTGCTCGCCCGTTGCAACGCGACTCCCGGCCACGGCCAGGGCGCGCCCCTGGCGTTCACCGTTGCCATCGCCGATTTCGTCAAGTCCCACGCGCTGCAGGGCGAGATGTTCGGGCCGGCCGCGCTGATCGTCCGCGGCTCTCTAACAGAAATCAAACAGGCCGTCACCGGCCTCGAAGGCCAGCTCACCGCCAGCATCTTCGGCACTGAGGACGAACTCGCCGCCCATGCCGACCTCGCGCAGCTTCTCCAACAACGCGCCGGCCGCCTCATTTTCAACGGCTTCCCCACCGGCGTGGAAGTCTGCTCCAGCATGGTCCACGGCGGCCCGTTCCCCGCCACCTCCGACGGCCGCAGCACGTCGGTCGGCACCATGGCGATCCACCGCTTCTGCCGCCCCGTCGCCTGGCAGGGCTTCCCGCAGTCCGGCCTCCCCGCCGAACTCCGCGACGACAACCCGCTCGGCATCCGCCGGATGGAGAACGGAGTGTGATGGCTGCTCAAAGCGGCAAATCATCCGACAGGCCTTCGGCTTCCTTGCCCGGGCCTGCGACGGGCAGCCGCGAACGGGAAGCGGGTGTCGGGCGCTTGGGTGACAGCCACTCCGCGGGTTCCTTCAGCTCGACGGCTGGAGCAGGTAAAGCCCCATGGTGGCGGCGGAGGCGTCGGGCGCGGCCATGCGCTTCTTCTCATGGCCCGCTCCCCACGAGTCGCTGAAGATGATCTCGTTCTTCGTGGCGTTGTAGCCGATGATGAGGCGCATGTGGCCGCCGCCGAACTGGCGGGCCTTTTGGCCGTTCTCGGGGAACAAGCCGAGTTGCAGCGCCCACATCACGGGCACGCCCTTGTCGATGTTCTCCTTCACGGCCTTCATGAACCGTTCGTAGGTCGGCCCCTTGCCGTTGACCTCGCGCAGCACCTCGGGATCAAGTCCGCCGAGGAAGTAGATGTAGTTGTCGGTGTCGAGAATCCGCTTGTCCATCTTCTTGGCCGCGCTGTTGTATTTGCGCATGAAACTCTCGTATTTGCGGCTTGAATAATCGAGATCGAGGATGGTGGTGAAGCGGGTCTTGTATTTGCCGGAGAGTTTTTTCAACGCGTCCACCATCTCGTCCGGATTGGTGCCGCCGCCGCCGGCCTCGTTGCCGGAAACCTGGGCCATCTCGTGCTGGTCGGCGGGCACGCCGTAATAGTTGAGAATGCGCGCGGAGGTGGCCACCGCACAGTATCCCTTGTCGCCCTGGTCAACCATCGGCACATTGGGAATGAGGACATCGCCGGAGGGTTCCCGCACCACGGACTTGGACAAATCCCCCCGGCTCACCGCCACCGTGCCGCCGGTGCTGGCGTCAAGACCGAGCACGCTGTCGGGTTTCGGCAGCAGTCGCAGGCGGATGAACTCGCCCTGGAAGTTCGGACCGTTCCGCTCGCGCCCGCTGTAAGGATCGCGGATGCGCTCCCGGCCACCGCTGAATTCAAGCTGGGCGAGTGTTTCCTTGCCGATCCACATGCGCCGCTCGGCGCGCGCCGCGCTTGCGGTGTCCCGCCCGCGGTCCTTGTGATTTGGGGCGATGCACTTGTTGAGTTCCGCGGTCCAGCTCTCGACGATGGTGTTGAAGGCTTTCTCGGAGATATCGGAATTTTCCGAATCCCCCTTGTTCCATGGCAGCAGGGCGACTTCGGAAAGTCTGCCGTCCTTGAGGACGAAGACGACCTCCTCGACGGTGAGCTTGCCGAACGCGTTGAGCTTGAGCGGTTCGAAGCCCCAGTTCTCGCGCCGGATGACGCCGCGGTCCTTCACCTGCTCGGAGTTCCATTTGAATCCCTTGTCCTTCCAGGTGGTTTCAATATCGGCGGCCGTCTGCGTCCAGAGTTTTCCGGGTTCAAACAAGGCATCGATGGCGACTTCCCGGGGCTTCGCCTCATAACCCCTGATGACGATGCGGTTCTGGGCACCGGCGTGTGGCGCCAGCAGGGCGGCGGCGAAACCACCGGATAGAATGAGGGTTTTCATGATGGGACGGGAATTATGACAGAACCTGCGGCGAATCAAGATCCCAATTGAGGAGATCGCAATATGGCCGGAATCCGCATGCCCGCCCGATCGAGGGGATTTACCTCTGGATCAGGAAAATCCGGTTTTCGGTGTAGGTGATGACGGCGTCGAGTTCGCGCATGAAGTCCGCGCCGAACAGCCCGACGTAGCCGGTTTCCTTGTGGGTTTCCTCGCCGCGGGTCATGTCGGAGGCGAGCACCTTGCGGTTGGTGAGCTTGGCCTCGCCCATGGTGAGATTGGGGATGATGGCCACGGCGGCGGGCCGCTTGCCGCCGATGCCCCAGACTTCCTGGTCCATCGGCCCCACCTGGCAGCCGAATTCCTTGGCGGCCTCGATTTGCAGCAGCGTGCCGTCGGCGCCGGTGTCGATCATGTAGGTGACGTCATGGCCGTTGAGTGTGCCGTCCACGAAGATGTGGTTGCCGCGGCGTTCGAACTGGAATGACTGGTATTTCCGCAATGTGAGGATCTCCTGGATGGTGAGTCCCTGGCAGTGCTCGAGAAAGAAGGCGCCCTCCTCGCTCCAGTCTTTCAGATAGGTCTCGTCATCACCGGCGAAGTTGGAAATCGGCATCTGCAGGGTTTTGCCGCCGACGAGCTGGAAGGTGGCCACAGTGGGGGTTTTGGAAACCACCTTGCCGCGCAGGGTTTTGCCATCCTTGGTTTTGAAGATCCGGAAGTCGGTGGATCCGCTGCCGTCCGAGAGACCGGCCTCGTCCTGGTCCGAGCGGTCGGGGCGCAGGAAAATCCGCCGGTCGGGATAGGAAATCACGGCGTCGAGCTTGTTCATGAACTCGGCGCCGAGAATCGCGTCCTCGCGCGATTTCGTGCCCTCGGGTTTGTCCTTGAGCAGGTCGGTGGCCAGAATCTGCCGGTCCTTGAAGATGGCCTCACCGAGCTGGATGGTGGGCACCGGGGTCCAGCCGGCGGGCGCCTCGCCGCCAACGCCGTAGATTTTCTCGTCCAAGGGTCCGACTTCGAGTCCGGCCGACTCGGCATACGGGATGTGGAGCAGGCTGGTGCCGGCTCCGGTGTCGATGAGCAGGCGGGCCGGCTTGCCGTTGATTTTGCCGTCCACAAAGATCGAGTTGCTTTCGAAGCGGAAAGGAAACGACTCGTAACCGCGGAGTTCGAGGCACTGCCGGATGGTGAGGGCCCGGCATTTCTGGAGGAACACCGCCTGTTCCTTGCGCCACGCCTTGATGTATTCCTGGTCCCCGGCGCCGAGTTTGTCGAAAGGCACGTTGGCGCGCTGGCCGTTGCGCAGCAGCAGCACGGCATCGGTGTCCGTCTTGTCGATGAGCACGGCCTGGATGACCTTGCCGTTGGCTCCCGTGAAATCGCGGTATTCGGATTCCGGAACTTGCTGCGAGAGCACCGGCGTGCCCAACAAAAGGGCGAGGATGAGCGGGCGGAGACGTGTCGGTTTCATGAGTGGTTCACTTGAAGTCGCCCTCCTTGATGAAGGTCTCCCAATCGGTTTCGAAAGCCTCGACGGAGTCAAAACCGAAGATTTTGGCGAATTCCTCGGGCGACGGGATCTGGTTGGAGGACTCGATGCGGCGGATCATGTTGGCGAACGCGCAGAGGCGCTTGGAATCGCCCTGCATGTAATGGGCGAAGGAATAGATCAGCACGAGCCGCTCCGGGGTGAGCTCGATGGACTCCCACTTGAGCATGGGCTCGAGTTTCACCGGAACCTTGCCGGCGCGAACCATCGAGCGCAGCGTGCGGGCCCACGAGGTGCCGTCTGCAAATCCCTGTTTCGAACTGATGTCATCCTTGTCGGAGCCATCCACCGACAGCAGATTGGTCTCGGATTTCCCGGCCAGGCTGATTTCCTTGAAGTAGGCGTGCCCCGTGTAGATCGCGAAATATCCCTGGGCACCATAGGATGAAATGCCACCCATTTGTTTTCCCAACAGACTGCCCGCGATCGAATGCGTGGGGAAGGGCGAGAGGACTTTGCGGAACTTGTCATCGTCCTTGACATTGAAGACCATGGCGCGCCCGAAGACGTTGTGTTTGGCGGCGACTTCCTCGGGCAGGCCGATGGATGTCGAGCCGGTCTTTTCCCAGGTGTTGGACACCTGCATCGCGCCTTCATCATCGCCGGCGGCGGTGAGTTGGGCCACATACCACTTGCCGAGCGCCTCATGGACGTCGCGGTCCTCGACCAAG
This sequence comes from Akkermansiaceae bacterium, assembly GCA_025457625.1. Lineage (GTDB taxonomy): Bacteria > Verrucomicrobiota > Verrucomicrobiia > Verrucomicrobiales > Akkermansiaceae > Luteolibacter. Next base: position 693 of record JALOUA010000105.1, on the reverse strand, counting down.
AGGATCAACATCCGCTTGTCGCCCCAGTCCTTGCGGAAGTTCATGTGGACGAAGGCCATCCCATACCACAGGCGCTCCGCGGTCTCGGCCACCGCCTGGGGCCGGACCTTGCCCGCGGTGCCGATCAGGAAATGCGGCGTTTCCAACAGCTCGAAGCCCTCCGCGCTGTCGATCAAGGTCAGCTGGTTTTCCAGGCGCTTGAAGGCGGAGGTGTCGATCCGCACCTCCTTCTCGACGAGCCCGGGCTTGCCACCGGTGATGATCGACTCGTCCGCACCGCCGAATTCCACCAGATGCTGGCGGTCGGCCAGGCTGAGATCCGCGGCCTTCAATTTGACTTCCTTCGAGTCCTTGTTGGTGAGCGAAACCATATCGCCCTGGACCGACCGCAGCGAGGCCTCGAGAGTCCCGCCCTTCCGCGACGTCCAGATCCGCATTTCCGCAGCCCGGGCGGACATGATGAGGCAGCCGGCGCCGCAAACGCATGCAAGAAGCTTTTTCATAGGTGGACGGGAAGTTAGCGGTGCGGCATGCCCCGGCAATCTAATTTTGCCCGCGCCGGATCAATCTCCCGCGGCCTCCTCCGTGCTGAGAAACGACTTGCGGCAGAGTTCGGCATACTTGCCGCCATGCGAGAGCAGCTCGGCGTGGGTGCCCTGCTCGATGACCTCGCCATGTTCGAGCACGTAGATG
>JALOUA010000365.1 GCA_025457625.1 Akkermansiaceae bacterium | reverse complement strand
TCGACCCCGCCACGGGCCGTTTGTCCTACATGCCGCCGGTCGGCGTGGATCCGAACACCCGGACGATCATCGCGCCGTTCCTGAACCGCATCGTCAATGTGAAGGGCGACGTGAACGCCAACACCCATGTCGCGCATGTCCACTTCGACGGGCTCAAATTCCGCCACACCACCTTCACGCTCGGCCAGATCGAGGCGCGCGTCCACACCGACACCGCGATCATGTTCGAGAACACCCGCGACAGCTCGGTGAGGAATTGTCATTTCGACAACATCGGCGGTTATGCCCTGTGGCTGCACCTCGACAGCCAGCGCAATGCGTTCGACCATAACACGGTGGAATACTCCGGCGGCGGCGGGGTGCTTCTAACCGGTGCCCGTTTCTCCTACATGGACGACACCAAGATTTACACGCCGGGCGAGGCTGCGGCCAAGGTCGCGCCGATCCTCAATGGGATCACACGCAACACCGTCGAGCACTGCGGAAAAATCCGCTACTACGGCGGCGGGGTGCACCTCGATTCCCGTCCGTTCAACATGTCGATGGCCCCGGGCAATTACATCGCCCACAACCTGTTCAACAAGCTCTCGCGCAACGGCATCTTCGCCTTCCGCAACCAGGGCGGCAACGTGGTGGAATACAACCACATCCACAACGTCATGCTGACCACGGTGGACGCCGGCTGCATCCACTTCGCCACGATGAACACGCTCAACGCGCCCAACTTCATCCTCAACAACTGGCTCCATGACGTCTGGGGCTACGAACAGAAACCGGATGGCAATGTCGATCGCCGTCAGGCCCACGGGGTCTATCTCGACTGGGAGACCAGCAACACCACGGTGAAGGACAACTGGATCTACAACTACAAGGGCAATGCGGTGGCAAAGGTCTTCGGCGGCAACAGGAATCTGGTCATCGGGGATAACCCATCGTCCGCCACCGCCATCACGCCGCCCTTCGTGGCGGAAGTCGGCCCGGACGGCACGGCAACCCATGGCATCGATCTGGCCAACAACCGGTTCATCGGCAGCGTCATCCCATACACCGACAGCGGACATTTTTCGAGCACCGGAACATGGACGGAGGAGACCGCCACCGGCATTTTCAACCTCTTTGAGTTCGACTTTCTAACAGGCACCGCGGCGGTGCCCTCGCAGGCAACCTACACGCTCCCGATCACGGAGGACGGGGTCTATCAGATCTCGCTGCTCTACAAACCCGGCAACGACCGGGCCTCGAACGTGCCAATCGCCATCCAACATGCCGACGGCACCGCAAACCTTGTATGGAACATGCGGCAGGGGTCGAATTTCGGCTTTGCGGTTCCGGTGGGAACCTATCGTTTCGTGGCATCCCAGACCAACACGGTGACCCTGTCCACCACCGGGGTGAACGGCAAGGTCATCGCCGATTCGGTGGGTTTCGTGAACATCGGAGCCAACGAGCCCCCGGTGGCGGCCGACGTGCGGATCACCGGCAGCGCGCAGGCAGGCGGCACGCTCACCGGCAGCTACACCTACAGCGATGCCGACAACGATCCCGAGGGCAACAGCCAGTTCCGGTGGTATCGCAGCGAAGATGCCGTCTTCGATGAGGGGGACTCGGCGATTCCCGGTGCCATCAGCCGCAACTACACGGCCCAGCCCGCCGATGCCACCAAGTATCTCTTCTTCGAGGTGACGCCGGTCGCCTTGAGCGGGCTCACCAACGGCGCGCCGGCCCGGAGCGGTGCCACGGCGCAGATCGCCAGCAACGACCCGCCGACTGCCAACGGGGTCTCCGTTTCCGGGACGGCGCAGGTGGGCGCCGGACTCACCGGATCCTACGTTTACAACGATGCCGATGGCGATCCCGAGGGGGCGAGTTTCTTCCGCTGGTATCGCAGCAACGACGCGGTGCTCGACCCGGGCGACACGATCGTGGCGGGTGAAATCGAGGTCGTGCCAAGCGCGGTCAAGACCTCGACCGCGCTCAACGCGCAGCGGTTTTGCGACAATTTGTTCAACTCCAGCGGCATGACCGCTTCGGCGGAGGTGCTTTTCAATCTCGACGCCAGCCAACCGGGCGAGCCGGCCAGTGCCGACGGTGTTTCGTGGACCACTCCCAGCGGCGGTGAAGCCGCGCTGCTGGCGGGCCGCAAGGTGTGGTGGGTGGCGGACCTCGGCGCGAGTCGCGCTCTCAACGAGGTGCGGATCTGGAATTTCCAGTGGAACCACAGCACCGGCGACCTCAGCAACCGCGGCATCTCGCAGTTTGATCTCTACTTGCGCGACAGCATGGCCGACACCGACGATGGCACATCCGGTGGCGCGGTGATCAACCCCCAGCTTTCGGTGACTGCCTTCAACCCCGGTAGCTCCAATCCCTGGCAGGCTGTCATGATCGATCAGACACTCGCACGGGCACCCAATACCGACACCTACGCCGGTCAGACATTTCCGCTTGCCGGCCAAACCGGCCGCTTCCTCGCCTTTGTCGCCGACAGCTACTACGGTGGCAATGGCGTCGCCTTAGGCAAGGTGCGGGTGCGGGCGGGCGAATCCACCGCGAACTACACCCCCGTGGCGGATGATTCCGGGAAATACCTGATCTTCGCGGTGACGCCGGTGGCGGCCAGCGGAATTTCCCAAGGGTCCGCCTTGTGGGCGGTCCGCGGCCCCATTGGTTCAGAGGCAAACAGCGCGCCTGCGGCATCGAATGTGGAAATCACCGGGACCGCCGCAACCGGTGAGACCTTGCAGGGAAGTTATGCATACTTTGATGCGGAGGGAGATGAGGAAAGCGGCACCATCTTCCGCTGGTTGCGCAGCAATGATGGCATGCTCGACGGCGGTGATGTGCCGGTCGGAACCGCCAGGAGTTATGTGGTGCAGCCGGCCGATGCGGGCAAAAGGCTATTCTTCGAGGTGACGCCGAAAGCGGCTGGCGGCACGCCCAGCGGCAGCCCTGCCGCCAGC
>JALOUA010000104.1 GCA_025457625.1 Akkermansiaceae bacterium | reverse complement strand
ACGACTTCGGCGGCGATGAAGCCGCGTTCGAAGTCGGTGTGGATCACGCCGGCGGCGGCGGGGGCCTTGTCGCCCTCGTGGATGGTCCAGGCGCGGGTTTCCTGCACGCCGGTGGTGAGGTAGGTGCGCAGGCCTAACAGGTGATAGACGGCGCGGATCAGCGCGGAGACGCCGGAGTCCGTGACACCCATGTCGGCGAGGAACTCGGCGGCTTCCTCGTGCGGGAGTTCGCTGAGTTCCTCCTCGATGCGGGCGGAGATGACGACGGCTTCCGAGCCGCTGTGTTCGGCGGCGAACTTGCGGACTTTGGCGACGAGCGGATTGGAGTCCGGGTTATCGGTGACTGCGGCGAGTTCGTCCTCGCCGACGTTGCAGGCGTAGATGGTGCGCTTGGAGGAAAGCAGGAAGAAGTCCTTCACGATGGCCGCGTCCTCGTCGCTGAATTCGAGGGTGAGCGCGGGTTTCCCCTGGTCGAGATGGGGCAGGATGATGTCGATGAGTTCGACTTCCTTCTTGGCCTCCTTGTCGCCGCCCTTGGCTTTTTTCTCGCGGGTGTTGCGGCGTTTTTCGAGCGAGGTCATGTCGGCGAGGATGAGCTCGGAGTTGATGATCTCGATGTCGCGGACCGGATCGACGGTGCCGAGTTCGTGGATGATGTCGTCGTTTTCGAAACAGCGGACGACCTGGACGATGGCGTCGGTTTCGCGGATGTTGGCGAGGAACTGGTTGCCGAGGCCGGCGCCTTCGGAGGCGCCTTTCACCAGGCCGGCGATGTCCACGAACTCGATGGCGGTGGGCACGAGTTTGAGCGAACCGGAGATTTTGGAGAGCACGGCGAGGCGCGCGTCGGGCACGGTGACGATGCCGACGTTGGGATCGATGGTGCAGAAGGGATAGTTGGCCGCCTCCGCTTTGCGCGTGCGGGTGACGGCGTTGAAGAGGGTCGATTTCCCGACGTTGGGCAGTCCTACGATTCCGGCCTTGAGCATGGCGGCGGGAAAGTGGGGGAGGACGGGGCGCGAGGACGAGAAAAATCTGGTTTGTCACGCTCGAAGGATCGTTTCACTTGCATCCCACTCACCTCCCATGCGCCGGACGGTTGCGGAGAACCGTCGCCGCCACCGGATTTCCGCTGCGGTCGCCTCGATGGCCGGATTGATCAAAGGCGGCGGGTTTCCATGCTGGTGATGGGGTGGGGATCGTGTTGGGATGCCGCGGCGAGAGCCGGTTTTTGATCATGAATTCCTATCTTTTCAGTTGTGAGCACGCGACATGCGCGGTGCCGGAGGCGTATCGGGAGCTTTTCCGGGGGGAGGAGGACGTGGTGGAGTCCGGCGAGGGTTGGGAGCCGGGTTCGTTGAATCTGGCGCAGGCATTTTCGATGAAATTCCGCACGCCGCTGGTGCATGGTGATGTGACGCGGCTGCTGATCGATTTGGAAAAGGACGGCGACGAGCGTTGGAGCCGGTTCGCGCTGAAGCTGCCGGAGGCGACGCGGGCGAAGGTGGCGGACCGTCATGAGCGGCCGTTTCGCGCGCAATTGTTGCAGCGGATCGCGGAGGATTTGAGGCGGCATGCGTCGGTTCTGCATGTGATCGTGCACACCTCGGCGGAGATCGATGGCCGGGTGCGGCTGGAAACTCCGGCGGAGGTGCCGCTGGCGCAGGCCATCGCCTCGGCATGGCGCAATCAAATGCGCGCGGCGGAGCTCGACGTGCTGCATTTCCATGATGCCGAGCGCAACGCGACGGAGGCGTTTCTGGCGCAGGAATTCGCCGGCCAGTCGTATGCGCAACTGCGGCTTACGGTGGCGCAATCGTTTTTCCTGGAGGGCCGGCCGTGGCGCTGGGAGACGTTGAAGAAATTCCTGGTGGATTCCCTGCCGCCCGCCGTCGATGAGGCGCGGGCGCTCAGCGGCCCAGGATCCCCTTCGACTGCTCCAGTGTGAGCGAGCGTTGTTCGCGCCAGTCGATGATGGCGGGTTGTTTGAAAACCCGCCGGCGGATATCGGTCTCGGCGTCGGAGGGTTTGGCGAGGCCGTCGCGACCGGCCTCACGGGCGGCGGATGTGGCGTAGCCACCGGTCTGATAGGCATCCGGGAGGTCGGCGCTGCCACCGGCTTCGCGGGCACCCTGGCCCTGCATGCGGGAGCTTTTCTGGAAGCGGCTGCCGTCGGTATCACCGTCGTAGGGCTTGCGGCCGAAGTCCTTGTTGCCCCACCAGGATTTTTTCGAGTATTCGCCGGGCTGATAGGACTTGTTGTTGTAATTGCTCTGGTTGTTGAAATAGGGCGAAGCTCCCTGTGATTCGAAAGAGCTGCGCTTGTCCTGGCGCGGGACCCAGTTTCCGGCGGAGTCCTGGGTGTAGCCGTTGTTTTCCGAGAGCCGGTCGCTCAGCGGTTTGAAGCCGCCGCCGGAGTCGTCCTTGGGTTCGGAGTCCGAGGCGCAGGAGGCGGCCAGCAGGAAGGGCAGCAGGCCGATGGTGCGGAGACGTGTCATTGGCTGACGAGTTTCTTTTCCAGGGCGGGATCGGGCAGCGCGCCGCGTTCGAGCGCCTGCTGGTAATAGGTTCTGGCATCCTCGATGCGGCGGTCGCGCGAGCAGAGCAGGGCGAGGTTGTAATAGGGCTCGCTGAGCATCGGATCGGCATTGATGGCGGCCTTGAAGTGGGACTCGGCCTCGCCCCTGCGGCCCGCGCGGTAGCAGAGCGTGGCCAGGAGGATCTGGCTTTTGGCATCGGTGGGCGCGAGTTCGACGGCGCGGCGCACGGCTTTTTCCGCGGCGGACATCTCGCCAAGCCGCATCAGTGAGAATCCGAGCATGCGGGCGGCGTAGGGATTGCCGGAGTCGAGTTCGATGGCGCGCCGGAAAGCATCCACGGCGGCGTCCGGTTCATCGAGCCGCAGGTGGACGACGCCGAGCTTGCAGAGCGATGGCGTGTGGCCGGGATGTTGTTCGAGAATCATCTGATAGAGCTCGCGGGTCGGCAGCATGCGGCCGGCGAGAAACGACTTCTCGGCGGTGCGCTCGAAGACGGCGATGTCGCGGTTGAGCTCGGCGGTGGCCTGGCCGACGCTGGCGCGGTCGCGGGCGAAGGGCGAGATGAACTCGCCGTCCACCTGGCGGTCGTCGATGAGACGTTGCTCCTCGGGCGAGAGTGCGATTTCCTGGGCGTCGAAGAGTTGGATGGCCTGGGCGAGGCGCTCGTCCTTCGCGCCGAGGTCCTTGGCGGCCTCGACCAACAAATCACGCGCCTGGCGGCGCCGTTCCTGGACACGGAGCTGGCGGCGGATGATGTCGCGCAGGATTTGGACTTCGGCGGGATCGGCGGATGCCTTGCCCGAAGCCAGGGCGCGTTCCTCGTTGCGGAGGCGGTTTTCAAGATCGGCAAGCCGCTGGTCCTGATCGCGTTTTTCCTGATGGAGGCGGTTGATCTGGGACTTGGCGATGGCGAGGTCGCGCAGGGCGTCGGTGTAGGCGTCCTTGTCGGCGTTGCTCTCGCGGTAGAGTCGCTCCACTTTTTCGTTGGCCTCGCGGAGGGTTTTGGCGAGCGACATGTTCTGCTCGATGAGTTCCTGGATGCGGCCGGCCTCGTTGAGCTTGAGCAGGGCGGCCATCTGGTCGCGCTCGCGCAGCAGCGAGTCGCGCTCGTCGCGGAGCTGGGCGAAGGCCTCGCGGCTCTCCTTGAGTTCGTTCATCAGGCCGGTGATGCGCTGGTTGGCCTCGCCGAGCTGGGTGTTTTTCTTCGCGAGTTCGCGTTCGAGCGCGTCGAGCTGGCGGCGTTGTCCGGCGACCACGGAGTTGGCGACCTTGCGTTCGGTCTTGAGATTGCGTTCGAGGTCGGCGCGTTGTTGTTGGGCGATCTCGAGATCCGCCTGCAGGATGGCGATGCGGGAGAGTGCCTCGGTGTGGGCGTCGCGGCTTTGGCGCAGGGCGAGGGCCATGGCTTCGCGCTCCTGTTCGAGCGTCTCGATGCGGCGGTTGAGGGCCGACATTTCGTTTTCCATGGGAGCGGCCATCAGACGGGCGCGCAATCCCTGGACGGTGGTTTCCGCGGCGCGCAGGCGGACCTGTAGGTCGTCGCGCTGACGCCTCAGGTCGCCGACACGCGAGGCCTCGCGCAGGGCGTTGTCGGCACCACCATCCAGCAATCCTCGCAGACGGCGCACCTCGGCTTCGGCGTCCTCAAGCCGGCGCGTGGTGAGCGGGTCCACCTCCAGGATGCCGGGGCTGAGCGGCAGGACGTCCTCCGGGTCCTTGAACTCGCCGGGTTTTCTGACACCACCTTCGAGTTCGGCCACGGCATTGCGGTTTTTTTGCATTTCCTCGTCGGCGAGCGGCCGGACGCGGTTGGTGGCCTCCATGGTTCTGACGCTGCGGCCGCCGACCATTTCGGGTTTCCACTGCGGGTGATAGCGGCGGATGGCCTCGAACAACTGGTTGGCTTTTTCGAGTTTTTCGAGCGCTCCGGAAAAATCACCCGCAGCTTCGAGTTGCTCGGCGGAGCGCGCCGCGAGATAGCCTTGGAAATAGACGTCGGACGGGTCGAACTGGGCGGGTGCGGGCGGCGCGGGCGATTGCGCTTCGAGCGCGGGCAAACCCGCCAGCAGGGCAAGCGCGCCCAGCAATCCGGCGAGGCGGACATGCGGGCGGGATGCGGTCCATTTCTGCATGGGACCGGCAACCTATGCCCAAGCACACGGCGCGGCAAGCCGGATTGCGGGTGGGGGATTCGGCCGTTCCGGTTCTGGTTCTCCGACATCACCGGGCCATCGAGACGGCCCGGCAGGCAGGTGCCGGGAATTCGAAGAATCATCTGGCCGCATGGTCCGTTTTCTCCCTTGCCACAGGGATCTTCCTCCCTTCATGTTCGAAAAAACCCTCCCTCGAGCCCGCTGTCTGGCATTGATCCCAGCGACCCTGTGCGGTTCCCTGCACGCCCAGAATGCCACGATTCCGGATCAGAGCCTCGCGGTGGGTGACCGCATCCGCACGCGCCAGCGCGGCCGGGCGACCCTGCGGCTCTCGCCGATCTCTACACGATGCGCCTCGGGCACTTCACCGCGGTGATCGAGGCGAACATGGCCTCAGCCTCGATCCGCGGGCGAAGGACTTGCGCCCGCGCCATGTGCTTCGTTCATGTGGCGGAGCCGGTCAACGAGCACCTTCATCACATGTCTGGCGAAAAAGGGATTCTGCTGGATGATGAAGTTGAAACGCCTTTCGTCCACCCGCGCCAAGCGCGACGGTTCGGTGGCGACGACTGTGGCCCCGCGGGGCGCGCGGTCGATCAGCGCCATCTCACCAAGCAATGCGCCGCGCGTGGACTGCTCCACGGTTTCACCGCCGATCCTGATGTCCACCGCGCCTTCCAGAAGAACGAACATGCAGTCGGCGGATTCTCCCTCTGCAAAGAGGACCTGGCTGGCAGCGAGGTCGGTCGTCTCCGTTTCGTGTTTGAAAAGATCGGCGGCATTCATGAGGAATTCATGCTGTGAGGGCGGATTGCGGCGGCAAGACAGCCATTGTGACGGAAATGTCACCCGGTTTGGACAGGGGCGGGACCATGGCATTTTCGCGGCGGAGACAGATGGTCATGCGCTGTTGCGGATGTCGCCATTTCTCGATCATGTGGCCGAGTAGCCGGCGCGCCAGCTTGAACCGCAAAACAAATACCTCATCGACGTGAAGCGGCAATACGAGGGCGACGACCATCTCGGGATGGTGGACGAGGTGCTGGAGATGTTCATGCACCGGACAGACTCGCGCCCGTCAGCGTGAGATTGCGGGTATCGTCCTCACTCATCGAAATCCAGCGCGCGCTCATGGTTTCAAAGTCGGGGATGACGAACGATGGCTGCGGGCCGCCCTGCTTCAGCGTGTCATGAAGGTCGGCGACGAAAAGCAGCTTCGTGCGTCCCGCGAGGCTGCCCGTGAACTTCCGCAGCGTAAACTCGAAAACGATTTTCCCATACCGCGATCATGCCGTGGCCGGGCAGGAGCGCGCAGGCCGGTTTGCCAGTGAAGAACGTCTCCTGTTCGTTGGAGACCGCTATGCCAATCCGTCAATCGACGCCGCTCCAAAGATGGCACTGGAAATGCTCAATACGATTTGTCACGCCTCCGCGATGGATGGGGGTCCTGTCCACGGTTCCCTGCTTCCATGCCATGCGATCCCCCGGCCTTACGATCATTGCCGCTGATGACCACCCGGTCGTCCTCTCCGGGATTCGCCTCGCCTTGCGCGGGACGGAGGATTTCAACTTGCTGGCGGAGGCCCGCGATGGAACCTCGACCCTCGCGGCGATTCAGGAAAACGTGCCCGATCTCCTGATTTTGGATCTGTGGATGGGAGACAACGACGGGATGGAACTGCTCCGGAGCATCCGTGACGGGTGGCCATCCATCCGCGTGCTCGTTTATTCCATGAACGACGAGCGGATCTATGGAGCCCGCGCCCTTCGCATGGGTGCGGCAGGTTACCTGATGAAATCCCACGGTCTGGATGAATTGCTCAACGCGCTCCGAATCATCGCCGGCGGCGAGCGTTATCTGAGCCCGGTTCTGGCGGCGGAGCTGATCGGCAGCAGCCTGCACCCGCATCACGATCCCTCCAAGCCCTCGGCCCTCGCCGCCCTCAGTGATCGGGAAATCCAGATCCTGCGCATGATCGGCAGGGGGCAAACCACCGCGGCGATCTCGAAGGAGCTTGGCATTAGCGTGAAAACCGTGGGCGCGCATCGCGAGAATCTGAAAAACAAACTCAACGCCGGAAACTCGGCCTCACTGGTGCAAATGGCGGTCCAACTGGTCGAAAACCGCGTCCTCTAGACATGAGCCGGCGGCATGCCCAACAGCTTGCGATCATCGGATGTGGTGCGTTGCTCTACGCGCTCGTCGCTTGGGGGTCGCTGCGTCTGGCGTTCAACCAGGCCAATGCCTCCGCCGTCTGGCCGCTTGCCGGGCTTGGCATCGGCCTGCTCGCCCGCTTCGGGCTGCGCCATTGGCCGATCGTTTTCCTCGGGGCATTTGCCGCGAATTTCCTCGTCAGCCTGCAAGGTGGCGTCGCCCTGCCGGCCGCCGCCCTGGCTGCTTTGGGAATTGCCTTGGGAAACACCTTGGAGGCACTGGCCGGCGCGCGACTCGCGCGCCACGCCCTCGGCGATCCGCCGGAATTCTGGTCGGTGGATTGCGTGTTCCGGTTTGTCATCCTGGTTGCCTTGCTGCCGCCCCTGCTCAGCGCCGGTTGCGGGGTGATCAGTCTCCAGGCGACCGGGATTCTGCCGAGCGCGATGGCTGGGCAAACGGCGCTCACTTGGTTCACCGGAAATGTCGCCGGCATTCTCACCTTCGCCCCGCTCTTCTTCATCGACTCGTTTCGGACCCTCACTTGGAAAATCTCGCGGCGTGCGTCCGCGGAGGGGCTGATCGTCCTGGTTTTCCTGGTCTTTGTGGGCCAGGCGATCAGCGGCATGCACTTCGCCGAGCTGTTTCCCCAATGGCCGAAAACCTACATGGCCATCCCCCTCGTGCTGTGGATCGCCTGCCGCTTCGGCCGCCGCGGTTCGGTCATCGCCGTGCTGCTGCTCATGGCCATCGGGGTCGTGGGAATCATGCGCGGCTATGCCGCTTTCCCATCCGAATCTCCCGAACAGTCGCTGCTTTCCCTGCAACTTTTCATCAGCGTGGTCGCCGTCATTGGTCTCACCGTATCGGTGCTCGTCCATCAGTTGCAGTTGAAGCGCAAAGCGCTCGAAGCCGCCCTCGCCGACAAATCGCTCCGCCTCGCTGCCGTCACCCAGGAAAAAGCCATCCTGACAGCCAGCGCGGTGCACGAACTCCAGAGTCCGCTCAGCGGAATGAGAAATTTGCTCAACCACGTCCATGGCACCCCGGAAGTCTTCGCCGGACCCGAAGGCGGCAGATTGCTCGCCGACATGCAAGCAGCCGTCGAACACATGTTCAACCTGGTTTCCGGTGCTCTCACCGCCGCCCGCCCGGATGACGCTGGATTGCTGGCTGCCGTGCCCACCGCTTGCGACGTCTCCGCCCTGCTGGGCCGCGTCGTCGATTCCGAACAATCGCACGCCGATTCCAAGCGCATCGCCATCCGCCGCAGCATGCCCGCCCGGCCGGTCGTCATCCCCACCCAGGGGTCCGCACTCGAACACATCGTCCATAATTTCCTCTCCAACGCCGTCAAATTCTCCAAACCCGGGGCGACCATCTTCCTCGACCTCGAGCAAACGGAGCGCGAAGTCACCATCTCCGTCACCGACCAAGGCCCCGGCATTCCCGAGCGCGACCGGGCCGTCATTTTCTCCGGAAGAATCCGCTCCAACGCCGCCCGCCCCACCGGCGGTGAATCCTCCACCGGCATGGGTCTTTATCTCACAGGAGAACTCGCCCAGCGCCTCGGTGCCAAACTCACCTGCGAGGCCACCCCGGCGGGCGGCAGCGTTTTTGCCGTCAGCATCCCGAATCCTGCGGATTAAGCCTTGGAACGGATCAGTTTCCCAATCTCGCCCTGTTGGGTGCCCCGGCGCAGCCGCCTAGGTTCTCAACCTAGTGGAAAATAGGTGCGAATGCCCGATGCGTCGCCTGCGGGATTCATGAATCGTATCCTCCAGCGTGCGGTTCACCCCCCCTCTGGACCGCATGCTGAAAACATGTCATGGAAAGAACGTCCCCCTGCCGCCCATGCCGCGCCAACCCGTAAACGGATTTCCCATACCACGACCACGCCGAAGCCGCGTTATAGCGCGTATGCCAACTTGCAGGCGACGTGCGGCAACTGGTCGGTGCGAGACCGAATTTTTCCCTCCCCTCGCCGGATCGATCAATGCATGAAGGACCAGTCCGACAAAGCCGAAAGCCAGAGGGCTGGAAACCAGCCACAGTCATGGCGCGATTTCCGCTTTACTGACTTTCCCCCAATTTCCCAAGCCCATGACCACTCAAACGCATCCCCTGTTTCCAGTGGCGCTGCTGGCCTTTGTGGCTCTCAGTGATACTTCCCACGCCCAGAGCGCCACAGTGGTGGTCGCTGAGAACATTGTCCAAGCCTCCATCGGCGGCAAGGGCTGGGCCGCCGCGAACGCGGACCAGAACCTCGCGGTGGGCGACCGCATCCGCACCCGCCAGCGCAGCCGGGCGACCCTGCGGCTCACCGATCTCTACACGATGCGCCTCGAGCAGTTCACCACCGTGGAGATCGCTCCCGGGTTGTTCGACTCGGCCAAACCGCGGCTCGATGTGGGCGCGGGCGCGGCCTTCATTTTCAGCCGTGAGAAAAGCGGAGAGATCGACATCAAGACCCCTGCGGCCAACGGCGCGATGCGCGGCACGCAGTTGTTCGTGCAGGTGGCGGCGGACGGGACCTCGCGTTTCCAGGTGCTGGAGGGCCAGGTGGAACTGGCGAACGGGCAGGGAAAAATCCTGCTGGATGCCGGTGAAGCCGGCGAGGCGGCTCCGGGACGCGCGCCGCAACGCACTGCGGTGATCGAGGCGAACAACCTGCTGCAATGGGCGCTCTACTATCCGGCGGTGCTCGATCCTGATGAGCTCCGCATGACGGATGGGGAAAAAAAGGCGGTCGCGAAATCACTCGCCGCTTACCGCTCCGGCGATCTGTTAGGCGCGCTCGAGGCTCTTCCCGCCCACCCGCCGCAAGGCCGCGGCGGGCGACTCTATCATGCCGGGGTTTTATTGGGCGTCGGACGTCTGGATGAGGCGGAAAAGGTTTTGAAGGGCGTGCCCGCCAATGATCCCGGCCGCCGGGCGATCACGCGCATGACCGATGCCGTGAAGTTCCGCGAGCGCGGGGCATGGGCGGATGAAAGTCTCGCCACGGCGGGAGAGGCGATGGCCGAAAGTTATTACCGCCAGTCGCGTTCGGACTTGAAGGGTGCCCGTGAGGCCGCCCGCATCGCCACCGAACGCAGGCCGCGGAACGGCTACGCGTGGACGCGCCTCGGGGAGTTGGAGTTTTCCTTCGGCCGCACCCGCGAGGCGCGCGCGGCGCTGGCATCCGGGTTGGAGCTCACCCCGCGCAATGCGCGTGCCCATGCCTTGCAGGGCTTCATCCAGAGCGCGGACAATCAGAT
>JALOUA010000364.1 GCA_025457625.1 Akkermansiaceae bacterium | reverse complement strand
CTTCAACGCGATAGCCCTCGTCGGTCTTGAGGAGCTGGGAGTCGTTGCAGAGCGCCCCCGCTGTCAACAGCTCCGTCAACGCCCGATTGGATTCCGGCGGCAACCCTCCGCTTCCGGGAGTAATGCGTCCCTCAGGCGCATAGCCGACACCGGAGACGTTGTAGCGTGCGCCGCCTGCAACCATCTGCGTCACGGTCATCTGGTTCTGCGTGAGCGTGCCGGTTTTGTCGGAACAGATGACGGTGGTACTTCCCAGCGTTTCCACCGCAGGCAGTTTGCGGATGATGGCGTTGCGCTTCGCCATCCGGCCGACGCCGATCGCCAACGTGATGGTCAAGGCCGCCGGCAATCCCTCCGGAATCGCGCTCACGGCAAGAGCCACCGCGGCCATGAACATGTCGATCCAGTGGTGGCCGTGCAGGTAGCCGGCTGCAAAGGTGACCGCTGAAAGCGCGAGGATGACGTAAAGCATCACCCCGCTGAAATGCTTTATCTTTCGCGTGAGCGGCGTGTCGATGACGTGAGCGGATGCGATCATGCGGTTGATCCGCCCGATCTCGGAACGGTCTCCGGTGGCAACAACCACTCCCTTGCCGGTGCCGTGGATGACAAGGGTGGAGGAATAGGCCATATTGTGGCGGTCCGCGAGCACCGTCGTCTCATCGACCGGCGCATCCTCCTTGGGCACCGGCAGGCTTTCACCCGTGAGGGCACTTTCGGCGATGCGCAGCTCGCGGCATTCAAACAACCGCAGGTCTGCAGGCACCTTGTCGCCGGACTGAAGCATGACAAGGTCCCCCGGCACGAGGTCTTCGGAGGCGATCCTTTTGCGCTCGCCGCTGCGGATAACGAGGGCGGAGCTGGTCATGGACCGTGCCAGGGCATCGATGGCCTTGAGCGCCTTGGACTCCTGGGCAAATCCGATAATCGCATTGGCCAAGATGACTGCGAAAATGACCCCAGCGTCGATGTATTCGCCAACAGCGAGGGTGACCGCGGTCGCAACCAGCAGAATCATCACCAGCGGCTGGTAGAGCTGCAGAAGAAACCTCAGAAGGGGTCCTTGGGCCTTGGCCGGCGTCAGCCGGTTGGAACCGAACTCGGCCAGACGGCGGATGGCGTTCTCCGAGTCCAGTCCCGACGACAGGTCCGTCTGCAAGGCGTCAACAACGTCATCAAGCGCCGCGCTGTGCCAGGATTTGTCAGCCATCTATCACCTCAGCAAAGATACCTGAACCAGGAGCCTGCAGCATATGATTTGCCGCCGTCACGTCATCTATTACTCCGGCAACTATTACTCCGGCAACAAAATACCTTCTAACGCCTTATCGGTGGGATCGCCCGGTGGGAGTGAGGCCGGGACGGACGGGACCCAATTTAAATATGTTTTGTTGCCGGTTTTCGGGACTACAATAGCCATTAAGTGATCAGATGACAACTTGATAATTAGAGAGCCTTGGATGTCTGTTACGATGAACACATGGCTCAGGTCAAAATTGCCTTCTCATCCAGAGGACCGCGTGATGTAGGCGAGCACCTCACCCATGAGCCTGTTGATGTCGCTATACGCGGCCGCGGGGACCGCTCGAAGGGCCTGCTCGGTTTGAATGTATTCGCCTGCAGCCAGCTCACTGCGGCAGTGGCGAATGAGCTGGTCGGCGGATTCCGGCGTCGTTTCCAGGTGGAACTGAAGAGCGACCACGTTTCTGCCGATCTGGAACGCCTGGTGATCGCAGCCGGCGCTTCTTGCGAGATGGACCGCTCCGGCCGGGAGGTCAAACGTTTCGCCATGCCAATGAAAAACGGTCGCCCGGCGCGGAAAGCGGAACGCCTCCGGATCCGCGAATACCGCCTGGACCGGGAACCAGCCGATTTCCTTGTGCTCGTTTGCGAACACCCGTGCGCCCAAAGAGCTTGCGATCATCTGCGCGCCTAAACAGACGCCTAAAACGGCGATCCCGCGGTCCACGGCCTCTTTGATGAACGCCTTCTCCTGCTTCAGCCACGGATAATCGCGTTCATCATTCACACTCATGGGACCGCCCATCGCTATCACGAGGTCGACCGAGCGCAGCTCGGGGAGCACCGGCGACTGGTAGAATCGGGTGGTGCGAACAACAGCGCCCCGTTCGGACAACCACGCCGCGATGCTCCCGGGCCCTTCAAAGGGTACATGCTGGAGAACCTGGACGTTCATATTTCCGGCGCGCCTTTTTCCAGATGGCGCGCTCCGCTGATTGATTACCCCGGCAGATAAACCCATCTATCACCTCTTCGTCAGTTTGCTGGCCACCCTGGCAACCTCGGCGGGGGGGAGGCAACGCCAGCCCTATCGCACGGAGGCGATTTTTTTTAAGAATAGCCGATCACGATGTCTCGAGAAATGATAGAGGTCAGTGGATCGAGACGTGAGGATTGGAAAGCGGAGGCCCACCCAAAAAGACGGGCATGCGCCCTGGAGGGAGGGAAAAGGCGCACGCCCGTCGGAGGGGGGAGAGGCGCGCAGAGGCCACTCCCCCCCGGTTGAACGCCGGGATCAGATGTCATAATACAGGAAGAACTCGTGCGGGTGCGGCCGCAGGCGCACGGGGTCGATCTCGTTGGCGGTCTTGTAGTCGATCCACATGTCGAGCACGTCCTGGGTGAAGACATCCCCCTTGAGCAGAAAGGCGTGGTCCGCCTTCAGGCAGCTCAACGCCTCCTCCAGCGAGCCGGGGGCCGAGGGCACCTTGGCCAGCTCCTCGGGCGGCAGGTCGTAGATGTTCTTGTCGAGCGGGTCGCCCGGGTCGATCTTGTTCTGGATCCCGTCGATGACGGCCATCAGGATCGCGGAAAAGGCGAGGTAGCCGTTGCAGGCCGGGTCCGGGGTGCGGAACTCGATGCGCTTCGCCTTGGGCGAGGTGGAGTACATCGGGATGCGGATGGCGGCGCTGCGGTTGCGGCTCGAGTAGGCCAGGTTCACCGGCGCC
>JALOUA010000103.1 GCA_025457625.1 Akkermansiaceae bacterium | reverse complement strand
ACACGATGCCTTCAAGGAAGGCGTCAAAGACACCTTCGTGCTCGTCGAACTGGATTTCCCGAAAGACAAAACCAAGGTCAGCGATGAAGTCCGCGCGCAAAACGAGATGCTCAGTGAGAAATACGGAGTCGAGGGATTCCCCACGATCCTGCTCACCGACGCCAGCGGAAGACCCTACGCCTCCACCGGCTACCAGAAGGGCGGCCCTGAAAAATACGTCGCCCATCTCAATGTGCTGCGTGAGAAGAGAACCGCGCGCGACGAGGCCTTCGCCGCTGCCGAAAAAACCGAAGGAGTGGAAAAAGCCAAGGCGCTTGTCGCCGCGCTGGACGCCATGAAACTCAGCGATGCCGCCATCACCGCCTTCTATGCCGACATCGTCGAGCGCATCAAGGCCGCCGATCCGGAGGATGCCACCGGATTTTCCAGGAAAGCCGCCGCCGCCGGACGTCTCAAGGCGTTTCAGGATCAGTTGCGGGCACTCGCCGCCAAAAAAGACATGGATGGCGCCCTGAAACTCGTCGACGAAACCCTCGCCGCGGGCGGTTTCGAAACCGAGGAAACCCTCCAGCTCATGATGACGCGCGCGGTCATTCTCGCCCAGGAGGACAAGATCGCCGAGGCTCTCAAGGCGGTGGATGACGCCAAGGCCTTCGCCCCGGACAGCCCGATGATTCCCGGCATCGATCAATTCCGGAAACGTCTCGAAGACTCCGCCAAAAAACCGGCGGACGGCGCGGAAAAATCCGAGTGATGAGAATCGAGATTCTCAACACCGGCACCGAGCTGTTGTTAGGGAACACGGTCAATACCCACGCCGCGTGGTTTGGCAGGGAGTTGTTCAAGCTCGGCCTGCGCATCGCCCGCCAGACCACCGTGCCCGATGGCGAGGCGATCCGCGACGCGGTCGCCGAGTCACTCGACCGCGCCGACGTGCTGATCGTCACCGGCGGCCTCGGCCCCACCAGCGACGACCTCACGCGTGAAATCACCGCCGGGGTGCTGGGATTGGAGATGATCACCGATCAGGCGGCGCTGCGCTCGTTGGAGAATTTCTTCACCCTGCGCGGACGACCGATGGCCGAGGCGAACCGCAAACAGGCGCTCGTTCCAGTGGGCTGCGACGTGCTGCCCAATCCCAACGGCACCGCGCCCGGCGTTTATGTGCCGCCGCGCCTCAACGGCCGCTCGAATTGCGCCGTCTTCCTCCTGCCCGGCCCGCCGCGCGAACTCTATCCCATGGTCCACACCGAGGTGATGCCGCGGCTCCGCGCACTCTCCGGTGTGGAAAACCCGCCGTCTGTTCTTGAACTCAAGTTCACCGGCATCGGCGAGAGCGATTTCCATCAGGGCATCGACGCCCGACTGGAGGAAACTCCCGGTCTTGAATACGGCTACTGCGCCCACATCGGCGAGGTGGACCTGCGCCTGATCGGTAGTCCGGATGTGCTGGATCGCGGCCGCGCCATCGCGTTGGAGTCATTCGGGAAACATCTCATCAGCGATGATGGCTCATCGCTCGAACAAACCGTCGTCCGCCTCCTCACGGAAATGCGGCTGACACTCGCCACGGCGGAAAGCTGCACCGGTGGCTTGATCTCCAGCCGCGTCACCGACGTGCCGGGCGCGAGCGCGGTC
Organism: Akkermansiaceae bacterium; assembly: GCA_025457625.1. Classification (GTDB taxonomy): domain Bacteria; phylum Verrucomicrobiota; class Verrucomicrobiia; order Verrucomicrobiales; family Akkermansiaceae; genus Luteolibacter. Next base: position 10,706 of record JALOUA010000103.1, on the reverse strand, counting down.
TTCACCCACGGCTTCGTCACTTATGCGAACTCGGCGAAGGTTGCCCTGCTGGGAGTCTCTCCGGAGGATCTCGAAGCCCATGGCGCGGTGAGCGAAACCGTGGCCTGCCAGATGGCTGCGGGAGCCTTGCAAGCCAGCGGCGCGGACATCGCCGTGGCCGTCACCGGCATCGCCGGACCCGATGGCGGCACGCCGGATAAACCCGTCGGCACCGCGTGGATCGGCATCGCCGCCAGGGACGCGCGGACCATCGCCTTCAAAGTCTTCCATCCGCGCAACCGCCACGATTTCAAGCTCGCCGTCAGCCAGGCCGCGCTCGAAGCGGTGCGCCGCGCACTGCTATCATAAAAGGAGAAACCAACCGCGGATGAACGCGGATGCACTCTGATGTTTAGAAACTGATGCAAAAACGGACATTAACCCTCCGGGTGTTTGCCTCCATCAGCACAACTCTATGAAGCTCCGCGTTGATCTCCACTCTGACGGTCGATTTCTTTTTTCCAAGGTCATGATTCCACGCGGCTGCTTGTTTCCCCGTCGGAGAAGCGCGTCTTGATGAGGTCGCCGGTTTTCAAGGCGGAGGCGGAGCGCACGATCCTGCCATCCGCCGCCATCGTGATCGAGAAGCCGCGCTGGAACGCCGACTCCGGCCCCAGCGCGCGCAGCAGTCCGCGCAGGTGATCGAGGCGCGCGCCGCGTTGGATCGTTGCTTCGAGACCGGCGCGTTCCAGCCGCAAACGAAGATGGGTGAGATGTTCGATGCGCCGTTCCAGGATCCGCGCCGGATGGTGCGCCCGGTGCAGCGTACGCGCTTCGTTCAATCGCGCGGCGGCGCTTTCCATCGAGTCGGCCACGGCACTTGCGAGACGTCCGCGCGCGCTGTCGAGGCGCATCACCGGCTCCCTCAACAACTTTTCGGCGTCGCGCCGCATCACGCCGCGTTTCAGCGCTCCCAACTCCTGCCGCGCGAGCGCGATCCGTTCGTTCGCCCGGCGCGCCAGCCGCCGCCGCAGTTGCGACAGCCTCTCTAACAACTCCGCGCCATCCGCCACCGCGAGCTCCGCCGCGGCGCTCGGTGTCGGCGCGCGCAAATCCGCCACAAAGTCCGCGATGGTGAAATCAATCTCATGACCGACCGCCGAGATGATCGGAATCGGGCAGGCGGCGATCGCCCGCGCGACGACCTCCTCGTTGAAGTTCCACAAGTCCTCGATCGATCCGCCGCCGCGGCCGACGATGAGCACGTCGCAGCGCGGATGGCCGAAGGCCTCGGGACGTCCCATCTGGTCGATGGCCGCGGCGATTTCAAACTCGGCCCCCTTGCCCTGCACGCGCACCGGAAACAACACCGGTTGGACCCACGGCGCGCGGCGCGTCAGCACGTTGAGGATGTCCTGCAACGCCGCGCCCGTGGCGGAGGTGATGATGCCGATCCTTTTCGGAAACGCCGGGATCGGCCGCTTGCGCCCGGCGTCGAACAAGCCCTCGGCCTGCAGTTTGCGCTTCAGCGCCTCGAAACGCGCCTGCAAGTCGCCCGCACCGGCGCGCTCGGCCTTCTGCACGATGATCTGCAGCTGGCCGCGCGCCTCATAGACGCTGGCCTCGGCGAACACGCGCACCTTCGCGCCATCCTCCAGCGCGTCCGCCCCCGGCCGCTTGCGCGCGCCGAACATCGCGCACTGGATCTGCGCCCCCGCATCCTTCAGCGAGAAATACCAGTGGCCGCTGCCTTGTTTCTTCAGATTGGAAACCTCGCCCTCCACCCACACCTCGCCCACCTGCACCTCCAGCAGGTTCTTCATGCGCCGCAGCAGTTGCGTCACGGTCAGCGCCTTGTCATCGGCGGCCTTCGCTGGGGAAAACAAATCCATGCCGCAGGCTGGCAGTTCGTCACCGGATTTCGAGCGGAAAAATCCGCCGGATTGGAGCAGCCGGGGATAGCTTCGGACACCGGCTGGAATGCCTGTGGATTCGGCTTTTTGCCACTTGAGTCGGTAGTTGATAGTGGCGGATTCAAACTGTTAGAAAATATCCGGAGGAGGATTCGTCCCGTCTGGTTGCTTGTATGGTTTGGCTGGCAATTCCGCGAAAGCCGCCGGGGAGCAGCGTGCTCATGATGCCCTCAGGCGGTCAAGGAGGTCGTCCGGGGACTGATCGGCCGGGATGTTGCGCGGGCGATGGTTGATCTCCTACCCGACCTCCCGGGGGCGCTCCGGAGTGATCGTCGTAAAGTCATGCCCTTTTGGAAATACTGCCGGACCATGCCGTTGTGGTTCTCCACGCCGCCTCTTTTTCCATGATCGGCAAGGATTGCGGAAATGGCTTTCACATTCCAACAGTTCGTTGACCGGTTCGTGAACCGCGAACCCAAGGCCCTTGTCCTGTACCCGGCCGCAAGCAAGAAGCTTGATGTTTTGTGTCTCTCGTAATTTGCAAAGCCCGCGAAATAAAGCTCGAAAAAGCCCGTGTACATCGTAGAATCGCCCGTCAGAAACTCTCCCTGAAACCAAACCGAAACCCATGCCTAACAACTCCGGCTGGAGCTTAAATCAAAGCCATCTTCCGGACATTCACGAAAAACCGGGACGGCAGACCAACGTGGCAGCGGCTCATCCCGAGATGGTTGCGAAACTTGAGGCTGCGGCCGGGAGGGCGCGGGCCGGCCTCGGTGATTCGCTCACGAAGAGGGCCGCCTCAAACATTCGCCCACCCGTCCGGATCAAGTGAACGCAATAAGAACCCAAACAGTCATCAAGAGATCATGAAACACACCTTGTCACTCATCACTGGCCTGATGCTGGCAACAGCCGCGTCACTCCACGCCGCGGATACTCCCAGGCCCAACATCCTCTTCATCTACACCGACGACCAGTCCTACGACGCCCTTTCGATCGTCCAGAAGGAACAGGGCGAAAAGGGTCGTTTCCCGTGGCTGAAAACACCGAACCTCGACCGCCTCGCTACAGAGGGAGTGCGCTTCCGCAACGCTTTTGTGATGAACTCGCTCTGCTCTCCAAGCCGGGCGGTCAATCTAACTGGCCTCTACAACCACGAGCGTGGCAACGGCATCGCCTCCAACTTCCGGCCGTTTCCGGTCAACAACGTCACCCACGCCACGCTGCTGCGCGATGCCGGCTACACCACGGCCTACGTCGGCAAGTGGCACATGGGCAGCCAGCGCGAACGCCCTGGATTCGACCACCATGCCACCTATGTCGGCCATGGGCGCTATCAAAACTGCCCTTATATTGTGGATGGCAAGGACACTCCCACCAAGGGCTGGGTGGATGACGTCGCCACCGACTATGCGATTGAATTCATCAACAAACAGAGGACTTCGGCCAAACCGTGGTCACTCGTTCTCGGATTCAAGACACCCCACCAACCCTGGGAGCCACCCGTCCGCGCCAAAGACTTGTATGCCGGCAAGCTGGCGCGAACGGTGCCGAACGTCAACACGCCTCCGATCTACTGGCCCAATCCGGGGCGTGCGAAGAAACCGGTGCCGCCCGCCATGCCCACCAATCTCGGGTATTTCCGCTGCGTCAACGCCATGGATGAATGCGTGGGCCGCCTCCTCAAGGCGCTCGATCAATCCGGATTCGCGCCCAACACGCTCGTGATCTTCACCTCCGACAACGGGTTCTATCTCGGCGCGCACGCCACGGGCGACAAGCGCAGCGCCTATGAGGAAAGCCTCCGCGTCCCGTTCCTGGTGCGCTACCCGGCCTTGGGTGACAAAGCCCGCGGCCGGATCGTGGACGAGATGGTGCTCAATCTCGATCTCGCGCCATCGCTGCTGGATTTCGCCGGCGTCCCGGCACCCCCAGAGATGCAGGGCCGGAGCTGGCGGCCCTTGCTGACCGGGGACGATCCCTCGTGGCGGAAAAGCTGGTTCTACGAATACTTCATGGAGGATCAGAAGGGAACCCGCGTGCCGGATATCACCGCCGTGCGCACTGCCGATGCCAAGCTCATCAAATATCCCGGGCACAAACAATGGACCGAATTGTTCGACCTCAAGGCCGATCCTTATGAAATGCGAAATCTGATCAACGATCCCGCCGCCGCTGAACTCAAGGCGAAGATGCTCGCGGAGCATGACCGCCTCTCCAAGGAATTGGGCTTCCGCGTCCCGCCTTTCGTAAGCCGCCCTCCGAATTGGGGCAAACCCGGCAGCCTCGCCGGCGACCTCTCCGATCCATGAATGGAGGTAACTGATATATGAAAATCCAATCGATCCCGAATCCAGCGGGCCTCTGCTGCGCCGCTATCCTCTGCCTGGTATCAGCCCGTCTTGCAGCCGCGCCTAACATCCTCCTGATCTTCGCCGACGACATCGGTTACGAGGCGCTCAACTGTTACGGCGGGCAGGATTTTGAAACACCCAACCTCAACCGCATGGCCGAGCAGGGACTCCGTTTCAGCCGCGCCTACACCAGCCCCGTCTGCACTCCTTCACGGGTGAGCCTCCACACCGGGCTGTATGTCAACCGCCACGGGCACGACACGGTGTTGTCGGTTCACCTGGGCACGGACAAGGCGGTGGATTTCCAGAAAATGCCGACTTTCGCCCAACAGATTCGCGCCAACGGATACGAGACCAGCCTCACCGGCAAATGGCAGCTCGCCACCCTCCAGCGGCATCCGGATCACATACGCGATGCGGGCTTCGACTCCTGGTGCGCCTGGCAGATTTGGAACAATGGCAGCAAAACCGAGCGCCACTGGAACCCGACCTTCAATCAAGACGGCAAAATCCGCGAAGACCTCGCCGACCGCTTCGGCCCGGAGGTCCTCGCTGATTATGTCATCTCACAAATGCGCAAGGCCAAGGCGGACGGAAAACCGTTCCTCATCGTCCACAACGAGCTGCTTCCTCACTGGCCCATCGTGGAAACCCCCGACGATCGCAAACTCAAACGCAAGCCCAGCCTCGCCCACGTCATCCACTACATGGACAAGCTGGTCGGGCGCCTCCTCGACGAGGTCGAAGCCCTCGGCATCCGCGACAACACCTATGTCATCTTCATGGGCGACAACGGCACCTGGGAACCCGACTTCCAAAATCCGAAAGCCGGTCAACCGGGCGAGCGCCCACACACCCGCCACACCACTGCCGGCAATGTCAACGGCGGTAAGAACCAACTCAACGACGGCGGCAGCCGCGTCCCCCTGCTCGTGTGGGGACCGCGATCCGTGCCCGCCGGCAAGGTCTGTGACGACCTCGTCGATGTCGTCGATCTTTTCCCCACCTTCTGCGAACTCGCCGGCACGGAAATCCCCTCATCCATCGCCATCGATGGCCGCAGCCTTGTGCCGCAAATCGAAGGCAAAAGCGGTGTTACTCGCCCATGGACACACCACGCGCTCAGCCGGAAACTCGGCGGCGAAACCCTCTTCGATGGCAGCTTCCGCCTCTTCCGTGACAACGGCAAATTGATCGACGCCCGCGCCCTCCCGTTAGAGAAAGCCGCCGACCCATCCGATCCCCAAGCCGCCGCCGCCAAGGCGACGCTGCAAGCCGTTTTCAATACCATCCGCCCCGACGGCCCGCGCCCGCCTGTGCCCTTCGTCAACACATCCAACTAATCGCGATCCCATCCCATGAAAAACATCCTCCTCGCCCTCGCGCTCGCCCTTCCTCTTTGTGCTGCGGAAACACAGCACGACATCGTCGTCTATGGCGGCACCTCCGGCGGCATCATCGCCGCCATCCAGGCCGCGAAATCCGAGCGCTCCGTCGTGCTGGTCTCACCCACGGCTTACCTCGGCGGTCTCACCACCAGCGGCCTCGGCTGGACCGATCTCGGCAGCGATTCCATCCTCGGCGGCCTAAGCCGCGATTTCTACACCCGCGTCTATCATTACTACCAGAAACCCGAGGTCTGGAAGTGGGAAAAACGCGCGAACTTCGCCAACAAGGGACAGGGACCACCGGCGCTGAATCCGAAAACCCAGCTCGCCTCGGTCTTCGAGTCCTCCGTCGCCACCGCCATCTTCAATGACATGCTCAAGGAATATGGCGTCACCGTCGTCACCGCCCGTCTCGATCTGAAAAACGGCGTCGTCATGGACGGCCAACGCATCAAAAAAATCCGCACGGAGGACGGCCGCGAGTTCGCCGGGAAAATCTTCATCGACGCCAGCTACGAAGGCGACCTGCTCCCCGGTGCGGGCGTCAGTTTCACCACCGGCCGCGAATCAAACGCCACCTACAACGAAACCGTCAGCGGCATCCAGAGCAAGCGCGCCGTGAAAAACCAACTGCCCGATGGCATCGACCCCTACATCAAGCCCGGCGATCCCTCCAGCGGCCTGCTTCCCGGCGTGAACCCGGATGCCGGTGGCAAGGACGGCGAGGGTGACCACCGTCTGCAGTCCTACTGCTTCCGCATGTGTCTCACCGACGTCCCCGGAAACCGCGTCGCGTTCGAAAAACCCGAAGGCTACGACGAGGCCGACTACGAACTCCTGTTCCGCGCCATCGAGGCGGGACAAAGCCGTGATTTCACCAAGTTCAGCCTCATGCCCAACCGCAAGACCGACTCCAACAACGCAAGCGGCATCTCTAACAATCCGATCGGACTCAACTACGGCAAGGACTGGGACTGGAGCACCCTCAACCACGACGAGCGCCTCGCCCTCGCCAAAAAACACGAACACTGGCAGCGCGGCCTGATGTGGACGCTCCAGAACCACCCGCGCGTCCCGGAGAAAATCCGCGAGGAATACTCGAAGTGGGGACTGCCCAAGGACGAGTTCACCGACAACAACCATTGGCCTCACCAGCTCTACGTCCGTGAAGCCCGCCGCATGGTTTCCGATTTCGTGATGACCGAGCACCACTGCCTGCGCAAGCAAGCCGTGCCGGAGTCCATCGGTCTCGCCGCCTACACCATGGACTCCCACAACGTCCAGCGGCATGTCAAAAACGGCATGGTCAAGAACGAGGGCGACGTGCAGCTCGGCATCCCCGGCCCCTATCCGGTTTCCTATCGCGCCATCGTCCCGAAAAAGGGCGAATGCGAAAACCTCCTCGTCCCGTGGAGCCTTTCCGCCAGCCACATGGCATTCGGCTCCATTCGCATGGAACCTGTCTTCATGATCCTTTCGCAAAGCGCCGCGACGGCAGCGGACATCGCCATCGACCGTGGCCTCGCCGTCCAGGACGTGCCTTACGATGAGCTCGAACCCCGCCTCCTCGCCGATGGTCAAAAACTAAGCCTCGCAGATGACCATCCAGACCAATAGGATATGATGAGGAAACAAACGTTCCTAGTCATCACGCTTGTCTGCTGCGAAGCTATTCCACCCCTTTCGGCGGCGCCGAACATTCTCCTCATTCTCACTGATGACATGGGCTACGGGGATCGGGATGTTACAATCCGGAGTCCAAAATCCCGAAGCCGAACATCGACCGACTGTCACAGGAGGGACTGCGCTTCACCGACGCCCATGCGCCGGGCCCACTCTGCCAGTTGGCGGGCAGCAGGACGGTGAGGGCGTGCTGGTTGGTCATGGTCGGCAGGCGCTCCAGCACGCCGTTGAGCCGGGCTTCGGCATTGTGGCCGTGACGCTTGGCGCATTCGACCATGATGTGGATGATGGCGGCGCGCTGGCCGGTGGTTTCGGAGCCGAGGAAGAGCCAGACTGTCCGCCGCAGCCTTGGCGAAGGAGGGTCCTTTTTTTCTACCGCCGTGGGACGGATGCCGATGGAATTCCAGTTGATCGTCCGCACCGGGTGTCGATTTCAATCCCGCCACGGTCCAAGAAAAGCCGCAGGCGGTTCCAGAGGGCCGGCGTGAGCTTGCTGTCATGCGCCGAGTCCATGGATGCAAGGGACAGCGGACTCATTTCATCCGGCAGGAGAACTCGTAACGCCCGGCGGCCACCTTCATCGCCGCGCGGCCGTTCGAGGGCTTGAGCGGGGTGACGCCCGCCGACTCGGCGATGGGTTTCCCTCCTTCGGTGAGGCTGTCGGGCTTTGCGGTCGGGATGCGGACGGTGGCCTGCGAATTCGGCGGCACGGTGACGAACAGCTTGAGCTGGTCGCCGTTGCGTTCCCAGCGGCTGCGGATGACTCCATACGGGGATTCGGTGGTGAATTCGGCGAAGGTCAGGTCGCCGCCGATCTCCGGTTGGATGATAAACGACTGGAAGCCTGGGGCCGCGGGATCGGGGCGGACGCCGGCGACGCCCTTGGTGAACCAGGACGAGACACCGGTGAAACAGGTGTGGATGCGGCTGGGCACGTCCACATTCCAGAACTCCGGCCAGGTGTCCTCGCCGCGGGCGAGGAAATAGCCATAACTCGGCTCGTCGGTTTTCGAGAGGTGCTTGTAAAGAATCGCACTGTCAGGCGCCTCCTCGATCAGGTACTTGTAGATGACCGGCAGGCCGGAGCTGCCGACGTCGTGGGTGCCATTCATGTAGCGCTTTCTTTTGGGGTCGTACCATTTGGCGTGGATGTTTTTCCGCAATTCGGCCAGCCGCTGGCTGTAGAGGGCCACGTCGTCGGGTTTGCCGAGGATGCGGGCGATCCCGATGAAAAACTCCAGGTTCAGCGCATAGACGCAGTTGTTGAAAAACTGCGCCTGTGGCAGGTTTCCGCGTTCGTTGCGCGGGCCTGGCGCGGCCCAGTCGCCGAGGAATCTCCCCGGGTGCATGTCGTAGCGCTGAAGCAGGCCGTCGGCGGTATTGGCGTGCAGGAACTCAAGCCAGCGCCTGCTGGACGGATAGGTCAGGGCGAGGATGCGCTCATCGCCGTGGTGCTGATAGAAAGTCCACGCGACATTGAGGCCGGCGCTGCTCCACATCGGCCCGCCGAAACTGAAATCATTGATCTGCGGGGCGATGTAGGGGATGCGCCCGCTTTCCTCCTGCACGTCCGACCAGTCGCGCACCTGTTTGGTCCACAGCGCGCCGGTCTCGTAGTTGGGCAGGGCGATGCCCCACGAGCAGGCGAACGCGATCTCGCCGTAGCCGAGTCGCTCGCGGTGCGGGCAGTCCATGGTGAAGCCCTCGACGAGGTTGGCCCGCCAGGTCCAGAGGTCGGTCTCGTAGATCCGGTTGAACAGGTCGCTTGAGGAAGTGAAACGGCCGGTGCGTTTCACATCGTTGCTCAGCGCGTGGCCGGTGATGTCGGCGAGTGCCGGCGCGGATTTCAGGCCGGTCAGCGTGAGGTAGCGGCCGGCGATGAAGTTGAAGCGGTTGCGGAAGACCTCCTCGCCGCCGCCCTTGCTGATGAAGACGCACATTTGCCCGCTGTCCTGCGGGGTCTTGGGATCGTCGTTCGCCTGGATGACCACCTCGTCGCCGGCCGAGAGGTTCCTGAGCTTGATGTCGAGAAAGCCGGTGAAGTTTTTCCCGAGGTCCACCTTGTAAACCGGGCCGTCGGCGGTGACCGACTTGGCAGGGATGGTTTCAATGAACCGGGCGGGTTCCAGCATGTGGGCGGAGAGTTCCACGTTGATCGGTGTTTCCGTGGCGGGCTTCCACGCGCTGTCGTCGAAGCCGGTGGCATTCCAATCGGGCAGGTATTCGCGCGCGTCGATTTTTTCGCCACCGTTGTCGTGGCCTTTGACCCTGCCGGTGTTCTCGCTCGAGCTGATCTGGCAGCGCCAGGTGGCGTCGGAGTGGAGGGAGATGGCCTGGCCGTCCGCGGTCTTCGCGTTGAGCTGCACGCGCAACGCGGGGCGGGTCTTGAAGTATTTGTAGCGCGTCCAGCCGGGTGCATGCCAGAGCGCGATGACATTGTCGCCCGGCTTGAGCAGGTGGCGCACATCATACGTGCGGTAGAGCACGCGCTTGTCGATCCGGGTCAAGGCCGGGCCGAATTCCCCGGGGGCGGCGGCCCGCCCGTTCACATACAACTCATGATAACCGAGCGAGGCGACGTGGAGGAAGGCCGAGGCGGGCGCTTTTTCGAGCGTGAGGTTCTTGCGGAACCAGATGTGTTTCTCCAAAGGCGCGTCCGGGTGGTGGATCCACGCACCCTGCCAGTCGGATTGTTCCAACAGCCCCATCGAGAACCGGGCCGGCTTGCTCCAGGCAGAGGCCTTGCCGTCCTTGTCATAAACCCGCACCTTCCAATAACAATCCTGGTTGGAGGAGAGGGAGGTGCCGCGATAGGGCACCAGCGTGGACTGCGACGAGGAAACCTTGCCGCTGTCCCAAAGATCCCCTTGGTCCTGTGCCAGCAGCTCCTTCGATCCGGCCACCAGAACCTGCCAGGCGCTTTGTTTCTGGCCGCGAATGTGATCCGGGTCGGTCTGCTTCCAACTGAAGCGCGGAACCGCCACATCGATGCCGAGCGGATCGGCCAGATGCTCGCAGCGCAGGTCATGGGGCGCGGTGTCCGGTTCCGCAGCGGCCAAAGAGCCGGCAAGGGACAGCGCGGCGGCCAGCGGAATCATCAGGGCACGGGGAAAAACACGGGAAATTTTCATTAGATCCGGAACGATCCACGCGCCCCCATTCTGTCAAAAATTTCGTCCATCCAAGCCCGGCCTTGAGGCATCCGGGCAGCCACGCCATGCAAGAATACGCCGCCGCCGGGCGTTTGGTAATGGCGATGAAACTCCTCCGTCTGTTCCTTCTCCTCACCAGCCTTTTCCCATCCATCAGCGCCGGGGCAAAGCCCAACTTCGTTCTTATCTTCACCGATGACCAGGGCTATGGCGATCTCGGCTGTTTCGGTTCGA
>JALOUA010000102.1 GCA_025457625.1 Akkermansiaceae bacterium | reverse complement strand
AGTTTCTCCTTCTCGTCCTGGCCGAAGGCAAAGCGCCGGTCCACCACCCGCGAAATGCAATGATAGATCACCGGCCGCGCCCCCGCCGCGCCCTCCGGCTGTGGCGTCATCGTCCATCGCGCGCGTCTCATGCCCGGCAAATTACCCAGTCCATAAATCGGGTCAAGCAAGTTTTCTGATAAAATTCATGGAGTTTTTTACAGGGTCCGAGGCGGTTACCCGCTGATCCCCGTGCATCTCCGCTCCCCGGATCGACCCGTCACGGACGTTCGATGACAAGATCGACCTTGACCCTGTCACTTGAGGAACGGTCCTTGAGTCCCCGTCGGACGACCATTCCCGTAAGCTCCGCGCGGGCCTGCCCGTTTCGGGTCCGGAGTTGAACACCCTTGGGCTCGAGGAAGTTGAGGTTGGTCCCATGAAGTTTGCCCTCGCCGACGATAAGACCGTCGCCATGGCGGGTAACGGTGAGATTCTGCAGGGCGAGGACGCCGCCATCGACCTCGGCCACCAGGTCCGGAGTCCCCCACACCATCGTGTTGACCAGGATCGCAACCGCTTCGAAGTCCTCGCCAAGCTTGATGGCGGTCTTGTTCTCGGAGGACATGGCAACGAGTTCGGAATTGATCATCGTGATGCGTTTGCTGCCGTGCTCGAAGAAGACGCCGACCTTCGATCCGTCGGTGCCGTGTCCGTGACTGATGCAGTTGGTGGGTCCGGCGCCGTTCTGTTTCGTGAAACGGATGCCGTAGAGGGATCCGAAGACGAAGTTCTGATGGAGAAACTGGTCGGTGCAATCGGCAACGATGATCGCGTCGAGGTTTTCCTTCTGGAAGGCCCACAAGCGGTCTCCGAACTTGCCGGGGTTGAACAGCGGATTGCGCGGGGGCGGACGGCGGGCGTAGTGGGGATTGAACTGGGTGTTGCGCACCTCGCCACTCAGGCATCCGCCGCCGATCGCGATGCCGGTCTTGAGCGGGGCACCGGAAAGGTAATTGACGTAGTGGCTGTCACAGCGGTGAGTCATGAGATCGAGATAGCGGTAGGGGTTCGAGGCATTGACGTTGATGATGTGGATGTCGGCGCCGCGGCCCTGGATCAGGAACGGGTCTTCCTGGACGTCGCTCATGTTCTGCTCCGGATGATGGAATGACAGGCCCCGTAGTCCGCTGCGCGGTTCCAAGGTGACGGTCGGACGATCGTTCTTCGGATAGACATGGAGGATGCTGCCTCCGCCCATGGTGTGGTGGGGCACGTCGTGAATGCCGCGGAGTTCGACCCCGGTGGGCACGTTCAGGTTCCCCCTGATCCGGTAGTCACCGCCGGAGAGAAAGACGGTGCCTCCTCCGGCACCGGCGATGGCGTCGAGGGCTTTCTGGATCCGCAGGGTATCGTCACCGCGCTTGTCCGGGGAGATCACCTGGAAGCCGGGACCCGCAGGCTTGAATTCCCGGTCGGTCCGCTTGGGGTAGTCCGGGATTTCCGCCAGCGGGATCGGTCGGCCTGACATCTGCACCACCGATTCATCGGCTTGGTTCACCACCGGGTTCCGGCCGTCGGCGAAGCTGCAGTCGGCGATGACCACGCCGGTCACATTCTCGCCGACCCGGATCCTGCTCCTGGGGTGCTTGAGGGTCGATCCCACGAGCGAGAGGCTGCCGCGGTTCAAACCGATGTCGCCGGCGTCAATGCGGCACTGTTCCATCAGAACCACGCCGGAGCCTTGCGACGCGACCGCATCGTTGCTTGCGAGAATGCAGTTGGAAAACATCACCACGGAATCGAACTCGCTGCCGAGGAGCACGCCGTGTTCCGAGCCGCCGAAGTAGCACTCGGTGAAGACCATGCCGTAGGGGTTCGTCTTCTCCACCGAGAGGGCGGTGACGCAGTCCCGGATGATGAGGCGGCGGAACTGGGCGTTGGCGGCACCCCGCTCCCCCTCGGTCACACGGAATCCCGTCTGGTAGCCGGTGATTCTCACTCCATCGACATATTCCCAGTCGCTGCGCAGCATGTGAATGCCGGTGGCATTGCGCTTGAGCCAGGTGTCGAGGCCCCCCGAAGCCGACGGGGAGTCCGGCAGACCGCTTTGACTCCAGTAAAGCGGAGAGAACGTGATTTGCTCCAGGCGTCCGATGTCGGTGGTCGAATCATAGCGGATGCCGGTCTTGAGCGGTGTGCCGTAGACCCGGTGGATGTAATGGAGTTCGTTGGGCTGCGGACCGACACGGATCCCGAGGTAGGGGTTGACGAGGGTGAGGTTCTCGAAGGTGGCATTGTCCATGCCGATTTGCTCCAGGCAGAACGGGTAGGGCGTCGGGTCATCGGCGGACTGCTCGGGATACCAGATCGAGAGGTCCTTCACCCCGCCACTGACACCGACCCTGATGAACGAGAGACCTTCCGGGTCGCCCTTGCCGGCGTAGGGCATCAGGATCGTGCCCTCGACGCTCCGGTCGTCGGCCGTCGGTGCCTTCCATTCCCCACGCAGGGTCACCGAGCGTGGCACGAGCAGGTTCCCCCGGAAGACATAGCGACCCTTCGGCGCGAAGACCGTGCCGCCACCGTCCGCGGCCATCTGATCCAGGGCTTTTTGAAATGGCCCGGTGCAATCGGTGCGGCCGTCTGGCTTGGCCCCGAAGTCCAGCACGTTGCATCCCACCACCACCACATCGGTGGTCGGGTAGGCGGGGGTGACCACCTTCCATTCAGTAGCGCCCGGAACGGTGAGGTTCATGGCCATCAAGGCCACCAGGCTCGAAAACAGGGTGCGGGGAAAAAAAGTCATCAGTGATTGGAGGAAGTTGCCCATCAACGTGGGAAACCATGGGGTTTTTTCATGGAATCCGGTGGAAATGAAGCTGGAAACTTCGGGAAAACGGCTTGGTTCCCGGTCAGCTCAAGATTCCACCCCACGATCTCACCGGCAGTTCAGGCCTCACTGGTCGCCATCTCAGACAGGAGCCCTTCGCAGCAGCGGGCAACCTCGTCGAAGGCGAAGCAGGCGCTGTGGCGTTGCGCATGTCGGCTCATCGTCTGCCAAAGCACATCATCGCCGAAAAGATCATCAACCCCCACTTCCCCGCCCCGCTGCGGTTCCGGCACCACGAAGACAACCGAGGAGTCTGAAAAAATCCGGCTACCGGATCACGGACCCGCAGAACAGTCCGCAGCGCGGGCTGAGGTCGTTCAAGCCCGGTTCCGTCGTCTGCGCAGGAGGAGGCTGGAGGCCAGAAGGGTGAGCAGGGAAGCGGATGGCTCGGGGATGAACGTATGGGTTTGCAGGCCATCGGTGCCGGTAACCGTGAACTCGCCGGGGCCGGTGAGGGTGTATTGCCTGCCCCACTCGGGCACTTCGTTGGGTCCCAGATCACTGACCGACCATTCCAACGTGTTGGTCGCGCAGCAATCGCCGCCCTGCGAGGGAAACGTCCAGTCGATGGCGCGCCCGACAAACCATTCCGAACCCGGAACAGGTTCATCACCCTTACGGATCCAGATGTAGGCTTTGAGGTTGGCGAAACTTCCGCTACTGACATTCGGTTTGTCGCTGCTGCTCGTGACGCCGTTGAGGATGAATACCGTGGAAGTGGTGAAACCGGCGAGGCTGTCATAAGTCAACGCGTCGAAGACCCGCCACTTGGTGAGCCACTCGCCGACGTTGCTTTCGTCGGGATTGAAATCGAGGGGAAAGGCCCCGAGTTCGAAGACGTAGCTGTCGTTGATCGCGTCGCCATTGCTATCCACCAAGGGCTCGCCAATGGGAGCCCCCCAGTTGAGGGTTTGGGCGTGCGATGAGTGCGCGGAGACCACCAATAGAGCGGCGGCGAGGGTGATTATCCGGGGTTTCATGGCAAAAAAATTTCCTGCGGACGGACGCTTTTAGAATCCATCGCGCAGGAAATAAAGGATTTTTTGACAATCAGGGTAATTTGACCGATTTCCGGTCAGGGCGTCCATGGGCTGGGCACGGTGTATTGCGGGACACCGGTTCGGCTGCGGACGAAGGCGGCGCGGTTGCCATGGAGGACGACATCGGCATCACGGATCGCCAGAGTGGGATCGCCGACCTTCACCCAGCGCAGGCTGCCGGGGAAGATCGTCCGTGCATCGGCCAGGTAGTAGGTGTCGTAGCCCGGGGCGTTGACCATGGTGTCCGCCTTCCAGATGAAGATGGAGTCCGCGGTTTTGAAATCACGGCTGCTGAAGAAGCCGGTGGCGATGTTCATCGCGCGGCCGCCCGGGCCATTGGCCGACTGGGAGAGCGGGTAACCGCCGCCGACCAGGTTGTTGCCGACCGCAAGCGGGCGGATGAAGTCATTGGCGCGCACTTCACCATAGGCGAGGATGGAGGTGGCGGCGGTGCGGTTGTTGAAGAACACGCCCTGGCCTGGAGGAATCACCACGGCACCCTGATCGGCCATGCCGGCGTCCGCGGCGGAAACCCAGCGGCTGGTCAGGGGATCGGCGTCATTCTCATCATAGAGCCAGTAGATGGTCCATGCGCCGCCGCTGAAGACCTGCACCTGGTCGGCGGAGGACTGGCTGTTGGTGGCACCGAAACCGGCGGGCGGGAAAACCTCGTTGAGCGTCCAATGACGGCGCAGCGCCAAGGTGTCACCCACGAGGTCCGCGGGGAGATCGTCGATCGTGGCATTGAATGGCGCGATGGGCGAATTGAGATCGGTGTCGTTGGCCACGGTGATCGTGTTGGCGGCGGCGAAAACGACGTCGAAACGCTGGCCCTCACGGTCGCCGGAGGTCACTTCGAGGTAACAGGCGCTGCCCGGAGCGAGCAGCGTGTCGAGGTTGTCGGCAGCGGCAAAGACGAGCGACCGGCCGTTCACCGCGGTGATGGTGCCGGTGAAGGCGGTTTCGCGCTGATAAGGCGTGTTGAAGGTGCGGCAGCAGATTTCCAGATCGGTGCAGGTCCAGCCTTCCACTTCGGTGTATGAGGTGTGATCGATGTCGCCGTTGTTGCCGCCATCGTCATCGAGGTCCGCCTTGATGCGGACGAAGCCTTCGCCGCCGGTCAGGCCGGTGAGGGTTTCGAGGTCGTGGAGGGTGACGGTTTCCGTGCAGTCGCCGTTGTCCACGGTGGTGGCGTTGCCGGTGATGCCGGTGTCGATGACAATATCGGTCCAGACGGTCGGGTTGCAGAGCGTGGCGGCGTATTGCAGCGTGTAGGTCACGTTGAGATAGGCGCCCTTCGGCCGGACGAAGACGGCCTCGATGGTGCCTTCGATGGTCGTGGACGGCTGGATGACCCATGCGGTGCTGCCAAGCCACTCGCTGCCGGTGCCGCGGTCATAAGGCATGGCGAAGGCGAACTCGGCGAAGTTGTCATAGGCATCCGCATCGGGATTGCCTTGGGCGGTTTCGCCGGGGTGGAGCTGTTTCCAGTCCGCCCAAGTGTCCGGGCAGAGGCTCATTTCCACGAAGTCGTTGGGCGAGTTAGTATGGCCGGCCAGCACGTTGATCGGCAGGATTTCATCGGGGTTGCCACCATCCTGGTCGAACAGGCTGATCATGCCCGCAGGCTGGGTTTGCACCACGCCGCAGGTTCCTGCGGGCAAATCCGCGAAGGTATAGGTGCCATCCGCGGCAGTGACGGTGGTCACCGGCTGGTTGTTCTCATCCAACACGGGATTGCAACTGCCATCCACGAGCGAGAGGATCACCCCTTCGATCGGCGTGTCGCCAATATTGTCATTGTCCGTATCCATCCAAACGGTGCCGCTGATGGCGCCGTGCGGAACCGGAGTGGTGCTTGCGTTGTCGGTGTTGTTGCCGGGGTTCGGATCGGTTTGATCGCCGCCGATGGTGGCGGTGTTGAGGTAGCTTCCCGAGGAGTTGACCGAGGCGGTGATCGTCAGCGAAGTGGAAGCCCCGCTGGCGAGCGAACCGATGGTCCATGCGCCGCTGCCGGAGTCATAGGCAGCGGCCGGGTTGGCCGAGACGAAGGTGTAGCCATCTGGCAGCGGGTCGGCAACCGAGACGCCGGTGGCATCGGAAGGGCCATGGTTGTTGGCCAGAAGGGTGAATGTCACCTGCGAACCGACGTTGGGCGTGGCGTTGTCCACGGTCTTGACGATGGCGAGATCGGCCTGCGGAACCGGGGTCGTGCATGCGTCATCGGAATTGTTATCGGGATTCGGATCGTTCTGCTCGCCGCCGATGGTGGCGGTGTTGAGGTAGTTGCCGCAGGGGTTGACCGTGGCGGTGATCGTCAGGGATGTGGAGGCTCCGCTGGCAAGCGAACCGATGGTCCAGGCACCGGTGCCGGAGTCATAGGCAGAGGCGGGGATGGCCGAGACGAAGGTGTAACCATCTGGAAGCGGATCGGCAACCGAGACGCCGGTGGCGGGCGACGGGCCGTTGTTGGTGGCCTGAAGGGTGAAGCTGACCTGCGAGCCTACGTTGGGCGTGGCGTTGTTGACGTTCTTGACGATGGCGAGGTCGGCCTGCGCAACCGGGGTGGTGCTGGCATCATCGGTATTGTTGCAGGGGTCCGGATCGGTTTGATCGCCGCTGATGATGGCGGTGTTGAGATAAGTGCCGGAAGGGTTGACGGTGGCGCTGATCGTCAGGGAAGTGGTGGCACCGCAGGCAAGCGAACCGATGGTCCACGTGCCGCCATTGGAGTCATATGCGGCGGCCGGGTTGGCCGAGACGAAGGTGTAGCCGGACGGCAGCGGATCGGCGACGGTGACGCCGGTGGCTGGCGACGGGCCGTTGTTGGTGGCCTGGAGGGTGAAAGTCACCTGCGAGCCGACGTTGGGCGTGGCGTTGTTGACGGTTTTGACGATGGCGAGATCGGCATTGATCGTGATGCCGCAGCCGAAGGGACGGTCCGCCGAGCGGAGCACCGCATTGAGCAGCATCCGCTTGCCGTTGATGTCGGTGATTCCCGTTCCCTTGTAATTGTGTCCCGCGAGGTAATGGACATAACCGCCGGATCTGCCGGTAAAGCCGTCGATGCGGCCGACGTAGGCTTTGTAGTTCGCCCCGTCGGTGGAGCTGTAGGCGATGCGTTTGCCGGGATCGGAGGTGAGTTTGAAGGACGTAACAGAGCCGCCTTCATCCGTAAGTCCGCCCTGGAACTGGGCATACGGTTCGCCGTGGTTGTCGAAGGTCATCGTGCCTCCGAGATTCCCCTTGGATGAGAAACCGGACAGCAGGCCGCGGGTGGTGTAGGATTCCACGGACTCACATTGGCCAAGGAAGTTGCCACCGCTCTGGACGAAGGTCTTGACGTTGGCGGCGACGGTCGCGGTGATGTTTTTGAGGCTGTTGTGCGGCTCGGTGGCAACCGTGTAGCAGGACGATCCGTTGAGGGACGCGGGATTGGTGATCGTTTCATAATGGACACCGGAGAGCATCCCGGCGGCGGCGAAGATGTCCGTATGGATCGAGACGTCTCCCCCCTGCGAAATGGTGGCGACCTTGGGTTTGTGAACGAGCGTCTCCGCGACGTTGACCGTCGCATTCTGTGACAACTGATAGACATTCACATCGGTGCCAGACGCGGCATTGAAGCTGGTGATGACGGCCAGCGCCTCGGTTTCGTATCCCGGATGGACCGCGATCGGGCCGGCCCTGAAGTCCCGGCTGGCACTGGCGGCGGCGGACGGCGCGATTCTTGACGCGTTGGCGGTGAAGTCGATGCCGTCTTTGGTTTTGGCCGGCTCGATCACCCACTTGAGCGGGACGCCCGCGTGGAGCAACCGCACGGCCAGGCCGTAGGCGCGGAGATTGAAATTACCGCCGGATCCCTGGAGGGTGTTGTCCATGGCGATGACATAGGTGCCGTTCGGCAGCGTTTCAGTGGCGGCTCGCAGGCATGGGGCAGCGGCCAGCATGGCCAATGCCGAAATGGCAAGCGGGCGGATGATCCAGTGGTGGCTGGAGGTGGGGACGGCGGCACGCTGGGTGGATGCCGGGTACATGCTAGGGGGCGTTTTCATGGGATCAGGGGTGGGGTGAACTAACGGGGGTGCAGGGGTGCGGGGGTGCAGGGGTGCGGGGGTGCAGGGGTGCAGGGGTGCGGGGGTTTGGATCTCGGATATTGGATGGCGTATCAGGGTTTCATGGAGCTGGAGAAGGGTTGGGCGGCCGTCATGGAAAGCACGCCGGAGAGACTTGCGGTGGCGGTGACCGGAACTTTGATTTCAAGTTGATCGCCGTAGGAGGGATCCGTCCGCACGGTTGAATTTGACGCGACCCACACGTGGCGGATGTGTTCGCCTGGTCCGTCGGCTTCCCTGCCTTTGGTGTCATAACTGAAGGTGATGCGGCCTCTTTCTCCCGCGGGCACGGTGCGGCTCCACTCATGCGCGACAACACAGCCACAGCCGGTGTGAATGGCGTGGACCAACAAGGTTTGATTGCCGGTGTTGGTGAATTGGAAGGTGGCGATGGCCGACTCTCCCATGGCGATGGGTCGGGTCTTCAAAGAGACCATGTCGAACTTGATTTGCGGGCCATCCACCGGGGCTTGCGCATTGGCTGGGGAAGAATGGATTTGAGACGGATCGGGCCGTTCCACCGCCGCAGCGTTCTCCGTGTGAATCCCGGCCATGCTCTTGCACAACCGGCTGTGGACATAGGCAGGCAAGTCACCCGGTTTTTCGCAATCGCAGGTGCGTTCCATGACAGGAGCGTCAGGGGCCTGCGGTGAGTTCAGGAGAGCTTGCTGTCTCGACGCGGCCGAATGAAGAAACTCCACCAGTTCGTCTTCCGAGGGAAGGCCTGTGAGGATGGCATCGAACACCGTCAGTTGCGGCAGGGTGGAGACCTTGAGGTGGGAGCTGTTCCGCCGCATTTGAGAGCGTGCCAGTGAGAATGCCTGAGAAACGGATTGTTCCAGAATGCGCGGCAAAGTCTCCCAGCGGATTGCCGTGTCGGGATCGATTTCCGCCAACCGGGCCCGGATGGCGGCCGGATCAGGAGACAGTTTCCCGGAGGCGATTTCCTCCGCCAGGGTCGGGAAAGCCGCCGGGTTTCCCGTGCCGAAATGCACGTTGAGCATGGCACGGTGCGCGGCTTCCGCCTTTTGATCGAAAAAGACCGGAAGCAGGCGCAATGAGACGGGCGGAAGGGAACCCGACTCCGGAGAACGGTAAATGGAATGAAGCCTCGCATGGAGTTCCACGCAGTGGGGGCAGGTCCAGTCGTTGAGCAGGGCAACCTGCAAGAGCGGTTGCGTCTTGTTTGTGCCGAGGAAAATTTCGGGAACTTCGGCACCGGAAATGGGAAGAGTGCCGCCATCAAGCGCCATGCCGACGCCGCCGGATTCGGATATGAACGGGTTGAACAGCAAATCCTGCGGAAAAGCCCTGCCATCATCGGCAACCACTTGCGCTAGCCTGACCCGGCCCACGCCGGAATCGAGAGACTGGACGGCGGCGAGTCCACCGACAAGAGCGGCGGCAATGAGCAACGGGAACGCATGACGCAGCCCGGGAAGGCGGAATGCCGGTGGTGTCGGATGCATGCCGCGGGAAATCATGAGCACCCCGAGAACCGCAAAAACGTGGGTCGATGTGCACTGCGCGCAGATGCTTCCAATCCAAAACACTTGTACGGCCATGAAGTATGCCGCAGCCATCAGGATCACGCTGGTGCAGCAACGCAGGGCCAGACCACGGCGGCCGGATGCGCCCGCCATACTCAGGGCCAGGGTCGCCAGATAAAGAATCACCGCTGGAAGGGACACGGGAATTCCCGCCACTGTGGCCCACTTCGATGACAACACCTCCACGCATCCTCCGTCTTCTCCGCATCCGGCTTGATGCGCTGACAAGAGCGCAACGGCCGCCGCATGGCTGGCCATGACAACTGCCAGCGTGAGCGACAGTTGTCCGATGCGGCATGACGTGGTGGATGATTGACTCATGGCGGAAGAGTTGGGGATCGCTTGATAGGACCCAGTGGGGCGGGTCTTTCTCGAAGCCGGGTGAATAATCAGGGAAAATTGACTTTTTAGCTATTACGCCATGGCGTAGGGGCGTCACGGGTTGGAAAATCCACCGTGGATTCGGGAAAATTTTCCGAAAGCACACTTGCCCGGCATGGAAGCTGCCGACATAGTCCGGCGCGCCCCGCCGGGAATCTCACTGCCCCGTCAGGTTTTCCATTCCAGCCATGAGCGACACACCTTCTGCGACCGCGGAACTCAC
>JALOUA010000101.1 GCA_025457625.1 Akkermansiaceae bacterium | reverse complement strand
CGCCGAAACGCGGCCCAACACGTCGCAGCACCCGCGCTGACAAAGAGATTGTGGCGGAAATCAGGGTTTGCAGTCCCTCGCCGGTGGCGCGGTCGCAGCACCCGCGCTGACAAAGAGATTGTGGCGGCCCCAGGGCCAGCACGCCTTGGCGCAACGTCACCCGTCGCAGCACCCGCGCTGACAAAGAGATTGTGGCGGAAATCATCCTCTCTCCGAGAGACGCGGTGCGTCTCGTCGCAGCACCCGCGCTGACAAAGAGATTGTGGCGATCTTTCGCGAGCGGGACGGAAGTCCTCGCTTCGTAACGCTCTCAGGGCGTGGACGCGGCGGGCGGCACGACGCGCGGGCGCGGCTGGCGTGTTGGCATGAGGCGGCTGTCCAGCGCGTGGTCAAGCCCGCGGCGCAGGGCGAAAACCCGGCGTTTCCATGACGGCGGGATTTTTTCGAAACCACCCTCGGCGGAGAGTTCGCCTTCGTAGATGAGGGAATCATCCGGGCCGGTGATTTTCACATGATGGACGGAACCCTCGCGGCGGACTTCGGCGCGGCCCTCGTCGTTGGAGTAGGTGGCGAGTTTTTCCGAGACGTTGACGACGCGCATCGGTCCGCCGCATTCGCCGGGCATCAGGGCGGCATCCACCCATTCGTCGGGCAGGCCTCTGATGGCGGCGGGGGCTTCGGCGAGTTTGGCGGTGACATCCAGCGGCTTGCCGCCGCGGAAGGCGGAGAGGGCGAGTTCGTCGCCGGGCTTGGCGAGCCGCAGCAGGGCGGCCATCTGGCCTTCGTTGACGAGCATCTGGTCGCCGATTTTCCACAGGATGTCGAATTCGCGCAGGCCGGCGGCGGCGGCGGGGCCACCGGCATCGATGGAGCGGATGACAAAGCCGATGCCAGGGGGTAGGGAGGGAACCTGAGCGGTGAGGGTCGCGTCCGGCTTGGCGACTTTGAGGCCCAGCCAGGCGCGCGGCGCCTGTTGCGGCGGCAACGGTGTTTCGTCGGCCGCGGCGCAGAGCGCGGACAGGAGAAACATGGCGATGCGGAAATTTTTCATGATCAGAACGCGCTCACCGGCATCAGCAGCAGTTCGTCGCGCGGTTCGGAGATGCGCATGACGATGCCTGTTTCGTGGTCCAACAAGCTGTTTTCCTCGACGACGCGCAGCCGCATGGCGCGCATGGCGGAGCCTTCGGGGCTTTCGCGCCAGCCGTCGTCGCGGATGGCTTCCACGCGGTCGGATTCGCCGACCAGTTCGAAGGGCTGCGGATCGGTGGTGGCGCGTGCGGTCGCCGCTGGTGCGGCGGCATGGAACGTGTGTGAGACCACGACAAGTGCGACAATGGCGGCCGCGATGCCGCCGACGAGCGGCCACAAGCGCGGGCGGGGCTGCCCGGCGGCGGTGTCGGTCACAGCGGGTCCGGCGAGTTCGTCGAGCATCGCCTCGATCTCGCGCTGGCCGGCCTCGCTGAGGGCGGGCGGCATCAGGCGGGAGAGGATTTTTTCCACCGACCGGGTGTCATGCATGGCGCACCTCCTTCAATTTGCGCAGTTCGAGCGCGAGTTGTTCCAAGGCGTAGCGGTAGCGTGAAGCGGCGGTGTTGGGGGAGATGGCGAGGGTTTCCGAGATTTGGGCGAAGGTCAGGCCGCCCCAGAATTTCATCACGACCACCTCGCGCAGTTTCGCGCTGAGGCGCTGGACGGCGTTGCGCATGATGAGCGCCTCCTCATCCTCTTCGAGCACCGGGTCGAGCCAGACGTCCTGGAAGTCGTTGAGGTAAATGACCGATTCCTCGCGCTTGCGGCGGCGCGTCTCGCTGCGGTGATGGTTGAGCCCGCAGAAGCGGATGGTGGAGAAAACCAGCGGCAGGTCGGGAGGTGTGTGGCCCTTGTCCGCCTGGTGGTGCCACATGCGCAGGATGGCGTCCTGCACCAGGTCCTCGGCATCCTCGCGCGAGTTGCTCCAGCCACGCGCGAAAAGCAGCAGCCGCGGGCCGTTGTCGGCCAGCCATTGTTTCCATGCGCTCGCGGGGGAATCCATCATCTGGAGAATGCCCCGGTGCGGGGCTTTTGTCTGGAAATTGCGGCGCTTTGCGGAAAAACGGCGGATTTTCAATCGAGAAACCGGATTTTGCCCGGCACGGGAAGCCGGCCGAGGGCCATCGCCTCGTGTTGTTCATCGGTGCAGGAGGAATTGATCGGCGCGTCGGGCTCGGCGTCGTTTTCCTGAAGGTATCCGTTTCCGAGCATCCATTTCTCCACTTCCTCGCCGCTGATGTCGGCAAGCATGTGGCCGTCGATCTCGACGCAGGGCGAGAGCGGCTGGCCGCTGCGCTGCTCCATTTCCCAGCGGAATGCCGGATTCTTGATGATGTCCTTCTCTTCGTAGTCGAGGTCGTATTTGCGCATGATGGCGCGCACGCCTTCGCTCCAGCCACAGAAGGTTTTGAGGTATGCGGTGATTTTCGGGGATTTCTGGCTCATCGGGTGTCGGTGGTTGCGTGGAGAGTCGTAAACGCGGATCCGCCGCTCCGCAAGTCCTCTCCTCGTGTCGGCAGCGCGGCCATCGTCTGCTTGTGGCAAGGCCATGGCTGTGCTTAAATGGCGGACGGTCTTCCATTCATCAAATGCGCATCACACCCACACTCTGTTTGATCATCGCGTCGGCTGGATTCGGTTCCGCGCAATTGGCGCGCGTGGCCAACACCACGCTCGCGCTGCCTGCGACACTGCCGGCGGAGGCCGCCGGATACACCACGGAGAATGCGTTCGGGTCGCTCACGTTTTCCCTGCCCATCGCCATCCGCAACGCGCCCGGCCAGTCGAGCCATGTTTTCGTGGTGCAGCGCAACAGCGGCATCGAGCGGGTGAATCTCGCCCAGAACACCCGCAGCACTTTTCTCAATCTCGCGTCTTACCTGAACAACACCAACAGTCCGCAACGGCGTCTGGCGACCAATTCCGAGAATGGCATCCTCTCGCTGGCTTTCCATCCGGACTACAACCAGAACGGATACTTTTATGTTTTTTACAGCACCAACATCACCTCCGTTTCCAATACGAACGCCCAGCTCTATCAGCGGGTGTCGCGATTCCAGGCAACCGGCACTCCGGGTGCCTACAATCTTGCGACCACGGCGGATCCGGCATCCGAAGTGCCGCTCATTTCCCAGCGGGACCAGGCGGGCAACCACAATGGCGGCGACATGCACTTCGGCAACGACGGCTTTCTCCACATCTCCACCGGTGACGAGGGCGGTGGCAACGATGAGTGGAACAACGCCCGTTTCATCGACAAGGATTTCTTCTCGGCGATCCTGCGCATCGATGTGGATCTCCTGCCCGGCTCGCTGACGCCGAATCCTCATTTGAACCAGCCGGCGGGGTCTAACATCGCATCCGCCGTGCATGCGGGGACTTATGCCATTCCCGCGGACAATCCGTTCATTGGGACGACGACCCATCAGGGGCTTGCCATCGATACGGCGAAACTGCGCACGGAAATCTGGGCCTGCGGGTTCCGCAATCCGTGGCGCATGAGTTTCGATGTGCCTACCGGACGGTTGTTTGTCGCCGACGTCGGCCAGGGCGCGCGGGAGGAGGTGAACCTCGTGACCGCCGGAAACGATTACGGCTGGAGTTATCGCGAGGGCAATCTGGCATTCATTTCCGGTCCCGGCGGTTCGAACCCGCCGGCCGGCTTCGCCCCGACGGCCCCCATCCATGACTACGCGCGCGGCCTTGGCTACAGCATCACCGGCGGAGTGGTGTCGCGCGGCGCGCGTCTGGCGGAACTTTCGGGAAGTTATGTGTTTGCCGATTACGGCAGCGGACGCGTTTGGGCGCTTGCGGAAAGCGCGGGCACATGGACATCCCAACAGCTTTTCCAGGAAGCCGGAAACAGCATTGTGGCTTTCGGGACCGACCCGCGGAATGGCGATGTCCTCTACTGCATGATCGGCTCGGGCGTCGTCAAACGCATCGTGCGTGCCACCACCGGAGGCACACCGCTGCCCGCCTTGCTCTCGCAAACCGGCGCATTCTCCAATCTGGCCACGCTCGCGCCGCATGCCGGCATCGTCCCCTATCAGGTGAACCTCCCGTTCTGGAGCGACCGTGCGGAAAAGCGGCGCTGGTTCAGCATCCCGGATCCCGCGCCGACGATGCAATGGGCGAAGGATGAGAACTGGCAGTTCCCCGCCGGGCAGGTGTGGATCAAGCATTTCGACATCGAGACGGAGTTGGGAAACCCCGCGAGCAGGAAACGGCTCGAGACGCGTTTCATGGTGAAGAATTCCACCGGTGCCTACGGCGTGACGTATCGCTGGCGTGACGACCAGACG
Source organism: Akkermansiaceae bacterium (assembly GCA_025457625.1). Classification (GTDB taxonomy): domain Bacteria; phylum Verrucomicrobiota; class Verrucomicrobiia; order Verrucomicrobiales; family Akkermansiaceae; genus Luteolibacter. Next base: position 5,896 of record JALOUA010000101.1, on the reverse strand, counting down.
GATGCCGACCTGGTGGCCGGGGCCGGCCTGGATGAAGTGCTGCCATCCTCGCAGACGTGGCGCTTCCCATCGCGCAGCGAATGCATGACCTGCCACACCAGCGCCGCGGGATTCGCCCTCAGCTTCAACACGCGCCAGCTCAACCGCGTCGCGGAGTTTTCCGGCATGTGGCAGAACCAGCTGGGCGTCTTGCAACAGGCGGGCTATCTAACAGGTGGTTTGCCGCCCGTCACCACCCTGCCGGTATTCGTTCCGTCCGGCGACGCGACGCAGTCGCTGGAAATCCGCGCCCGTTCCTACCTTGCCGCGAATTGCGCGCCCTGCCACCAGCCCGGTGGCGGCGGCGGCAACACCTGGGACCTCCGCGCACAGATCCCGACCGAAGAAACGGGCATCGTGCGGGGTTTGCTCAACAATCCGAACGGCGATCCCGACAACCGTTTCTTCGCACCCGGCGATGCGGCCCATTCGATGGCGGTCACCCGCATGCAGGGTGGGGGAGGACTCAACCGCATGCCGCCCATCGGCAACCGCGTGACCGACACGGTGGGTGTCGCTTTACTCACGGCGTGGATCGAAATGGAGCTGCCGGACTGGCAGAGTTTCGCCGAGTGGCAGGTTGAAAACTTCGGCTCCGTCGAGGACCCCGAAGCCGCGCCGGATTTCGACTGGGAGGGCGATGGCCGCAACAACCGGATGGAATTCCTCGCGCGCTCCGATCCGAAATCGCCGGACGGCGACAGCCTGATCCGCATTCTGCAAAGCGGCGAAAACGCGTTTGAGATCCATGTGCCGGAAATTTTCAACCGATCGGTCCTGATCGAAACCAGCACCGGCCTGACCGACTGGCAGCCATGGAATGCGCCGGGCAACACGCCGGATTTCCCGGCCGCGGGCGGCGGCGTGAGGATCATCGGTGGCACTCGCGATGGGGATTCGCGCTTCTTCCGCGCGAATTTCGCCAGTCCGTGAAAAGCGCGGCATTCACCTGTCCTGGGGCGCAAGCCGGAGTTCGAGCTGGTCGCCGCCGGCGGCGCACCATGCGTCGTGGCCTTTGGCGCGGAGTTCGGCGGCGAATTCCAGCGCGTGGCCGTGGACGGTGAGGATGCGGCGCGGTTCCACCCGGCTGACACACTCCATCAACTCCGGATGATCGGCGTGGTCGGAGAGCGGAATCATGGCATCCGTGCCGTAGCGGTATTGCGCGCCCGGTTGCAGGGCCCAGCCGCTGAGCATGGCGCTGCGTTTGTTTTGCAGGTCGCGCATGAGCTTTGTGCGCATGGCATGGGGCGGGGCGATGACGGCATGGCCGGGTGGCACGCTGCCCTCGAAGGCGAGCGGCTCGGGAAGTCCGGGCACGCCGGCCTCGCGGCAGGCGCGCGTCATCTCCACGCAGGCCGGATGCAGCAGGGCGGGGATGGAGTTTTCCTCCAACAGGGCAAGCGCCTCCTGAGCCTTGCCAAGCGAATAACCTAACAACACCGGCACCTGTCCCGCGGCGAAACATTCCGCGATGAATGCCAGGATTTGCGCCTCCACCGCGGGTTGTGCGGGGAACCGGTAGCGGGGCAGGGCGAAGGTGGTTTCCATGACGAGTGTGTCGGCGTTGAGAAACACGGCGTTGCCTGCGGTGCGGCTGCGGCGGGTCTTGAAATCGCCGGTGTAGAGCAGGCTCGCCTCGTCCGCGAGGCGGGTGATGTGGAGCATCGCCGAACCCGCGATGTGCCCGGCCGGCAGCAGGCGGATGCGGAACCCCTCGCGGATCAACGGCACATGAAAGGCGACGGCTTCGATGCGCTCTTCGGAAAGCCGGTAGCGGTGCCTGAGCAATACGGCGGTGACATCCGAGCACAGCACCGACTGATGCCGTGCGAAGTGGTCCGAATGCGCGTGCGACACGAAAGCGCGTGCTTTCGGTCCGCGCGGATCAAGCCAGAGATCAATCTCGGGCAGATAGAGTCCGCGCTGGTAAATCACTTCGATCACGCGCCGGTGATTCTCCGCGAAACACCGCCGCCGCGCAAAGGCAAAGCGTGCGGGGGGCGGCGGTTTGCAAGCGCCATGCCCGAAATCCAACCCGGCAAAGCCGGAACCAAACCGTAGGCGTCACGCAAGGCGGGATGAGAATGCGATCTTCCCGTCAGCCGACATCCACCCCCCTCGTTCTCACGAACGAGCCTACATTCAAAACGGGATATCGTCCTCTTCCTGGAAGTCTTCCGGCGGTGCGGCGGAGGCGCCTTGCGGCGGGCCGGAGCGCTGTTGTTGCGGACCGTTGGACCGTTGCGGGGGGGCGCCGCCACCGGCCGCGCCGCCGCGCCCGTCGGGCAGGAACTGGAGGCTGTCGCCCACGACTTTCAGGCGGCTGCGTTTTTTGCCGGTTTCCTTGTCGTCCCAGGTGTCCATCTGGAGGCGGCCCTCGACGTAGGCACCGCGGCCCTTGGTGAGGTATTGCTGGGCGAGTTCGGCCTGCCGGCCCCACAGGGTGACGTCCACGAAGGTGGTGTCCTCCTGTTTTTGGCCGGCGTCGTTGACCCAGACCCGGTTGATGGCGAGCGAGATATCCGCAACGGCCCTGCCGCTGGGGGTGTAGCGTAGTTCGGGGTCCCTCGTGAGGTTGCCGATGAGCATGACTTTATTGAGATTGGCCATAACGTGGGGAGGATTGGCAATGTCCGGGCGTGTGACAAGATCAAAAACTGTTCGCGGGAACAATTTTCGATCAGGCGAGGCGCTGGAAGTGTTGGAGGTGGACGTGACCGTTGAGGCGCAGGCGGTCCTGGATTTTGGTAATGATGTCCGGCGCGCCGTTGAAGATGTAGTTGACGTAGTGGCCGGCCTCGACGTGGCGCGAGCTGTAGGCGAACTGGCGGCGGCCGAGCTGGGAGATTTTCTCCACTTTGGCGCCTTCGGATTCGAGTTCCTTCGACACGGCGGTGACGAGGTCATCGACGCTGCCTTCGTGGGATTTGGTGTTAAGGATGATCAGGCCTTGGTATTTGCGGCTCATCGGGATGCGTGGGTATGGATGGAATGCGGGTATGGTAGCGATTCGCCGCGGCGGCGATGCCTTGGGAACGCGCAAGCTGCACGGCTTCCAAAGCCGTGGCAAGCGTGTTTTCAAGCTGCGGGCGCTCGTCGGGCGAAAATTTCCCGAGCACGTGGCCGGTCAGGTTTCCCGGCTCGCTGGCACCGATGCCGATCTTGAGGCGCGGGAAATCCTGCGTGCCGAGATGTTCGATGATCGATTTGATGCCGTTGTGGCCGCCGGCCGAGCCTTTTTCGCGGAAGCGCAGCGCGCCGAGCGGCAGGGCGGTGTCGTCGTAAATGACGAGCATGGCCTGTGGCGGCCATTTGTAGAAAGCGAGCACCTGGCGGATGGCGCGGCCGCTGAGGTTCATGAAGGTCTGCGGCTTGAGCAGCAGGGTGCCGGAGCCCGGCAGCTTGGCGAGGTGGCACTGCCATTTGGGAGCCGGCTGGAAAAGCGCCCCGCCGCTGCTGGCGAGGCGGTCGAGCAGCATGAATCCCACATTGTGGCGGGTGTCTTCATACTGCCGTCCGGGATTGCCGAGGCCGATGATCAGCGGAAATGACATGAATGCGGTTTCCAGCATCATGCGTCGTGCGAGTCAAGACCTCCTTGGCGGCCTTTGCGGCTTTGCGTTGGCGCCCATGTTTTTTTGATGCGCCGCAGGGCGCCTGGCTGGTGGCGGATGATCCCTTGCAACAGCATGGAAAAGCCCGGGCAACACAAAGGGACGCGGAAATGGCCGGTTCGCCTCGCCATGATAGCGGTCCAGGGCTTGTCGCAAACCCGGGATAACATGATCACCACGAAGATGAATGCCATGGGCCTTGTGCAGGTCGCAGGCCGGCATCCTCGCCGCATCGGCATAACCGTTGCAGGGTTGTTGGATGCGTGTGAACCTCCGCCCCGGGCTTGGGCCGAGTCCGGCCATGGTCACGGATTCCTCTCCCGATATTCCCTCCGTCGTGATGCGGCCTGTGCCGTGAGCGCCCGGCGGGTTGCATGTCCGCCTCACAAACCCCGAAAATTTTCGGAAAAAATCCTCCGGCGTTCTTGACAAGCCGGTCCGGGATTCAAAGCATCCCGGGCATGGCTACCAAGAAACTCGCCCCCGTCAAAGACCGCCTCTCCAAGACCCAGATCGTTGATCAGATCGCCGGAGACACCCAACTCACCCGCAAACAAGTCGCTGCCGTTCTCGACAGCCTTGGCGATGTGATCGAAGCACACGTCAAGAAGAATGCCGTCGGCGAGTTCGTGCTCCCCGGTCTTCTCAAGATCAACACCGTGCGCAAGCCCGCCGTGAAGGCACGCAAGGGCATCAACCCCTTCACCAAGGAGGAAGTGATGTTCAAGGCCAAGCCCGCCACCACCGTCGTCAAGGTGCGCGCGCTCAAGAAGCTCAAGGACATGGTTCTCTAACCGATTCCCGCCCGCTTCGATGCGGGCCGTCCCATGGCGGCCCGCACAATCCCCAACCACACCCGCCGCATGGCGGGTGTTTTTTTATGTCAGAAACCGCTGGATCGCGCCGCCGGTGCGGCGAGATTGCGCCTGCTTCCGCCACACCCGCGCATGGAACTGTCCCGCAAACTTGAAATCCTCGCCGACGCGGCGAAATACGACGCCTCCTGCGCCAGCAGCGGCGCGGCGCGCAAGGACTCGCGCGACGGCAAGGGCATCGGCTCCACCGGCGGCATGGGCATCTGCCATTCCTACACGCCGGACGGCCGTTGCGTCTCGCTGCTCAAGGTGCTGCTGACCAATGCCTGCATCTACGACTGCCATTACTGCATCAACCGCCGCTCCAGCAACGTGCGGCGCGCGCGCTTCACACCCGACGAGGTGGTGCTGCTCACCCTGGAGTTCTACAAGCGCAACTGCATCGAGGGGCTGTTCCTGAGCAGCGGCATCATCCAGAGCGCGGATCACACCATGGAGCAGGTCATCGAGGTGGCCCGCAAACTGCGCGAGGACCATCACTTCCGCGGCTACATCCATCTCAAGACGATCCCCGAGGCCTCGCCCGCCCTCATCGAACTGGCGGGACGTTATGCCGACCGCATCAGCATCAACATCGAGCTGCCCACCCAGGGCGGGCTCGATGTGCTCGCGCCGGAGAAAAACCTCGCGCGCACCCAGGCGGCGATGGGCCACATCAAGGGTAAAATCGAAGAGCGTCGCGCGGAGAAATCCCAACCCGGCGCGCCCAAGCCGCCGCCCTTCGCCACCGGCCAGAGCACCCAGATGCTCGTTGGTGCCGATGACTCCACCGATTGCGTCATCCTGCGGCGCGCCGACGTGCTCTACGGCACCTATCAACTCCGCCGCGTCTATTACTCCGGGTTCAGCCCGATCCCCGAACCCTCGAAAATCCTGCCCGTCAAACCACCGCCGCTGTTGCGCGAGCACCGTCTCTATCAGGCCGACTGGCTGCTGCGCTTTTACGGCTTCGAGGTGGGCGAGATCACGACCGACGAGACCCCGAATCTCGACCTCGCCCTTGATCCCAAACTCTCGTGGGCGCTGCGCAACCGCGCGCTTTTTCCCGTGGATGTGAACCGCGCGCCGCGCGAGATGCTGCTGCGCATCCCCGGCCTCGGCGTGCGCAACGTCGAGCGCATCCTCGCCGCCCGCCGCCACGCGCGCCTGCGCTTGGCCGATCTCGTCCGCCTGCGGCTCTCGATGAAAAAGCTCCTGCCCTTCATCATCGCCGCCGATCACTCGCCCGTGCTGCTAGATCTCGATGGCGATTCGCTGCGGCGTCGTTTCCTGCCACCGCCGCAACAGATGGAACTCGATTTCGAAAACCCGTCGCCCACCCGCGCGGACCTGCAATCCGTGATGTCCGGCGAGATTTAGACCCGC
>JALOUA010000363.1 GCA_025457625.1 Akkermansiaceae bacterium | reverse complement strand
TGGCCCTGCCGCTGTCGCCGGATGTTCCATGCCTTGCCGGAAGTTCCGAGCAGCATCCGCATGCCGGAAACCAGGTTGGCTTCCGGCGTCTCAAGCAACAGGTGGAAATGATTGCCCATCAGAACCCACGCGTGGACCTGGACAGCAGGGCTGCCCAGTGCTCCTGTTTTTGATTTCACAAACCTGAGAAATGCAGTCCAATCCGCGTTTTACCGAGTCACGCCCCATGAAAATGCACCGCATCCTGGCCGAGGCCGCCGCAGCCATCATCAAGTCCGTGTTTCACGAGCACAAGGTGCTGGATCATGCCTTGGCCGCCGCGTTCGAGCAAAACCCGAAGTGGGGCCGCCGCGACCGCAGCTTCATCGCCGAAACCGTGTTCGAGGTCGTGCGCTGGAAACGCGCCCTCGACTTCCTCGTGGACAGCCCGGAGGTCAAAGCCTTGTGCGCCGCGCAGTGGGTGCGCATGGGCCTGGAAATTCCCGAGTGGTGGAGCTACAAGGGTCTGTCTGCGGATGGAATCGCCGCACGCGAGGCGGAACTGGCCGCGCAGCCGCGTGCGGTGCGCGAGTCGATCCCGGATTGGCTCGATGCGCTCGGAGCCGCCGAACTGGGCGACGCGTGGGATGCGGAAATTTCCGCCCTCAACCGCCGCGCGCCGGTATTCCTGCGGGTCAACACGCTGCGGGCGACACGTGCGGAAGCCATCACATGGCTCGCCGCCGGGGGGGTGGAGGTCACGGAAGTTCCCGGTTTGCCGGACGCCCTGGCGCTGCCTCTCGGCAAATCGCTGCCAAAACCCCTGCGCCTCGATGGCCGTGTGGAAATCCAGGACGCCGGCTCGCAAATGATCGCTCCGTTGTTGGACGCGCAACCCGGCATGTGCGTGATCGACGCCTGCTCCGGCGCCGGTGGCAAGGCGCTGCATCTCGCGGCACTCATGCGCGACGAGGGACGCATCCATGCCATGGATGTGGATGCCGGGAAAACCGCCGAACTCGCACGCCGTGCCAAACGTGCCGCCGCCACCTGCATCAGGCCGTGTGTCATAACCGATGCCATGACCGCGGATTTCGCCGGCAAGGCGGATCGCCTGCTGATCGACGCGCCCTGTTCCGGCATTGGCACGTTGAAACGCCAGCCGGATCTCAAGTGGCGGCTCAAACCCGCCCAGCTCGACCGCGTCCGCGCGCTGCAAAAACAATTGCTCGCCGACTACCGCGTCATGCTCAAGCCCGGCGGCCGCCTCGTTTACGCCACCTGTTCCATCCTCCCCTCGGAAAACCGCGCGGCGGCCGATGGTTTGTTAGACAGGGGTGGCTGCAGGCTGCTGGAAGAGGTTCCGCTTTCACCGGCAGTCACCGGCTTTGACGGTTTCTACGCCGCGGCCTTTGGGAGCACGGCTCTGTGACCCGCGTTCCGGGCGCTTGGACGGATTGATATGGGGAGGCTTGAGGTAGAGGGGTGGGGGAGTTCCAGGCGGTGCCTGCCAAGCCGATCGCTGTTCACATCCACGGTGCCGAATGGGGCGCCGGGCAGCACGCCGTGGTGTTCTTCCGCAACCCGCACACCCGGACCGTCGCGGTGCCGAGCCGCAGCAAAAGCAGCGCCGACAGGCTCGCCGGAGAGTTGTGGCGAGCTACGGCGCCCTCGCCCAATCCCGGGGTGGACATCGGCTGCGTCTGGCTGCCAGGAAATCGCTTTTTGCGGGGGACTTCTGAAATGGCCGTTGGCCGGAGCGATGCGCGGGGAAAAGAATCATCCCCGGATCCCGAGCGTGTGGCCCATCAAGCATCACGCCGCGCACGGTAGGCTTGCGGCGTCATCCGGTGGCGATGCCGGAAACAGGTGGCGAAATATTGGCTGGAGTTGAAGCCGCATTCCATGGCCACCGATGTGATGCTACGCCGCGGGTGCAGTCTCAGGATGCGCGCCGCATGATCGAGACGGCATTGGTTCAGGTATGCCACGGGGCCGCTGTTCACCAATTCGTGGAAATACCGGCTGAACGCGGTGATGCCCATGCCGCAATGCCGGGCCATCGCCTCAAGCGTCCATGGGGTGGCACAACTCGCGGGATTCCCGGCGAGGTCTCTCAGGAACAACTCCACCGTGCGGCGTCGGGACGCCAGTTCGGGCGATTCCACCGATTGCTGCAGTGTCAGCACATCCAGCAGTTCGAGCAACAGACGGTTCACCGCCACCGCGAGGCGCGAAGGCATGCGCGTCTCGCTCCATCCGGTCACACATTGCCCGATCTCGCGGAAGGTTTCGCGGATGTTGGGATTGGCCTGCCATACCGATTGCTCGCCATGGCGCAACTTGCGGGTCAGGTCGGCGAGGTCGCGGCTTTCCAGGACCACCCACTCCGGCCAGCGCCACGGCTGGTTCGGCCGGCGCACCCCGACGTCGAGGATCAGCCAATGCAGGCGGCCGCGGCCGATGTGGGGTGCCCCCAGGCGATGCAACTGCCATGGGCGCGTCACCGTGAGATGGCCGGCCTGGAGCGGATGGGTCCGTCCGTCCACTTCGAAAACCGTGCTGCCGGTTTCCAGGAAAACCACTTCGAGCCCCTCGTTGCGGTGGAAATCCAGCCCCCAGTCCTGCACCCGCCGGCAGTTCCATAGGCCGATGTTCGCCAACCCCGGCAGGATGTTCGATTTCATTCGTTTTCCCGGGTAGTGCCCCTTGGATAGGGCGTGCATCTCGATCTTGCCCTCGCGCGCCGCCTGGATCTGCGGCGCGCAGGTGTCGATTTCGTAGTGCTTGGAGCCGATTTCGTAGATCGGTGCGGGGAATTTCGAACTCACGCCATGTTCAATATCCTTCGCCGAAGGAACATGCAAGACCCGCCGGGAGTTTGTGCCTATGAAGTTTCGCAACGTCCTCCAAAGCCCGAAATCCATGTTTGCCATCCTCGCAGCCGCCAAGGTCAGCACCCTCGACATCGTGGTGACCATCACCTACATGGTCCTCATCGTCGGCGCCGGCTGCTGGGTCG
>JALOUA010000100.1 GCA_025457625.1 Akkermansiaceae bacterium | reverse complement strand
CATGATGCCGTCCGGCAGGCGTATGGAATCGATATTCCCGCTCGAACCTGTGAGATCTGGCCAATGGTTATGGATCAAACAATGGATCGTATCCTCACACGGGTTGTCTGGCTGAGCGGGTTGGAGGATACCTGGAACCACAACAATTGCGAATACGGGTCCGTTCTCATCGATAAGGCGGACGGGCGTGCCCATCCCGTTCCGGGTAATCCACACCTGAAGTATCCTACTCTGGATCTCGGTATGAATCTCTGGGGTTGGCCCACGGGATTGGTGGCGATCGATGATCATTTCTATTATCTGGACAAAAATTCGGCATGGAGCGGTGTTTCCGAGCACATGGTAATATCCGACAGGCACTCGGTATTTGTTCTTGCGCCCGATCTCAGCGTCAAACCTTTGACAATGAGGGGGAGAAAACCCGAGAAGACCCCTTTCGATGCCATGGACCGGACACCCATCGGCATCACGCCGCATGACGGCCGCCTCATGGTTTTTCATCCATCGACCATTGCCGAGTATGATCCTGTGGAGGATGAATGGTCCATCATTGCGGCGTCTCCGGCCAGAAACCCTTCCCCCAAGGACACTCACCCTGTAGCCGACGCACAGTTCTGGGAGTATCTCAAGTCCATTCATGAAATCCGGGTGGCTGGTGAATCCTCCGGATGGTTCGCAGTGGGCTGGCAGCACCCGCCGGGAGTGCTTCCATTCGCTTCCCGCACCAAAGGCATCCGCAATATCGGCATCAACGCATCGATTCCGGAGGATTTCATGAACAACACGGTTGGCTTGCACCAAATCTATCCGGACGGTGTTGAAAAGTTAATCAGAACACCGCTCAAAAACCACCCACAATTCCAAAAAGCCGACATGGTGGTGCTTGCGCAGACGGATACCGACCTGATCCTGGGGATGACCAACGGCGACCCATTTGAATGGGCATATCCTTCCTGTGACAACCACCATCTGCCTTTTCTATGGAAGGTGTCGAAAAAGGAGATCCTGGAATTGCTGGGAGATGGAAAATGAGAAGATAGTTGAGAAGTGCATGGGTCAGATCAACCGGATTCACATTTCATACCCGTGGGCAGAATGATCGTCCGGGGCGAAGGCAAGCATCACGGCGAACTCTGCGGCTTTGCGGTGGTTCACGCGCATTCCACAACCCTGAACGGGTTGTGTGCGTGCGGCCCGGATGCCGCCCGCGACCTACAGAACGCCGTTGGGGTTCGGTAATCCGGCGGGATACGAGATGTCGGGCCTGATCTCCCTTTTCATCGAACTCACGAGAAATTCAGCGCGTCCATGTCGAACACCACCGTCACATCTTCCGGCAATGAGGTGCGGGCGAGGACGGCCTGGACGTGGCGGGTGAGCGGGCGGGCTTTGGGCGAGCGCAGGGTGATCTGGAAGCGGAACTGGCCGTGGGCCTTGACCAGCGGCGAGGGCAGCGGCTCGCCTAACAGGATTCCGGACGGCAGGTTTTCCGCCAGCCGCAGGTGCAGCGTTTGCAAAGTGAACCCGGCGCGGCGCTCGTGGTTCGAGCGGGCGGTTAGAACGGCGCAATGGCCGTAGGGCGGAAAGGCGAACTGCCGGCGGAACTCCATTTCCTGCTCGGCATAACCATCGAAGTCGTGCCGCCGCGCATACTGGATGGAGGGCGAGTGCGGCGTGAAGGTCTGCACGATCACCTCGCCCTCGATGTCGCCGCGGCCGGCGCGGCCGGCGACCTGGGTGATGAGTTGGAAGGTGCGCTCGCCGGCGCGGAAATCCGGCACGTGCAGGCTGAGGTCGGCATTGAGGATGCCGACGAGCGTGACGTTGGGGAAATGCAGTCCCTTGGCGATCATCTGGGTGCCGATGAGGATGTCGATCTTGCGCGACTTGAAGGCGCCGAGCGTGTCGCGCAGCGCGTGCTTGCGGCGCATGGCGTCGGCGTCGATGCGGGCGATTTTGGCGGCGGGCAGGACCTTGGCCATGATTTCCTCGACCTTCTGCGTGCCGTAGCCCTGCATGATGATGGCAGGGTCCTTGCACTCCGGGCACTTGCGCGGAACGATGCTCTGGTGGCCGCAGACGTGGCAGACGAGGCGTTCGTCGGTGCGGTGATAGGTGAGCGCCACCGAGCAGTGCGGGCATTGGCAGACATGGCCGCAGGCCGGGCATTGCAGCGAGCGCGCGAAGCCGCGGCGGTTGAGGAAGAGGATCGATTGCTCGCCGGTTTCCAGGCGCTTTTCGAGCGCGACGCGGAGTTTGTCCGAGAGCACGGCGGGGCCGCCCTTGTGTTTGGCGGCCTCCTGCCGCATGTCCACCACGCGGACGAGCGGCATCTTCCGGCCATCGGCGCGCTGGTCGAGGCGCAGCAGGTCGTACTTGCCGGTCTGCGAGTTATGCCATGACTCCAGCGAGGGTGTGGCGGAGCCGAGCACGACGGCGCAGCCTTCGAGCGCCGCGCGCAGCACCGCCACATCGCGGCCATGATAACGCGGCACGCTTTCCTGCTTGTAGGTGTTTTCGTGTTCCTCATCGACGAGGACCAGCCCGAGATCCGGCAGCGGCGCGAACACGGCGGAGCGCGCGCCGATGACGATGCGCGCCAGTCCCTTGCGGATGCGGTGCCATTCGTCGAAACGCTCGCCCTGCGAGAGATGCGAGTGCAGCACCGCCACCTGGTCCCTCATCGCCGCGAAGCGTGCCTTGAAGCGCCGCACCGTCTGCGGTGTGAGGGAGATTTCGGGCACCAGCACGAGCACGGTTTTCCCCATGTCCAGCGCATGCCGCGCGGCCTGGAGATAGACTTCGGTCTTGCCGGAACCGGTGACACCCAACAGCAGGACCGGCTTGGGCGCGGGTTGGCCGATGCGGGAAACGATGGCCTCCAGCGCCTGTTGCTGGGCCTCGTTGAGTGCGAGCGGCGCGGACTCGACGACCTCGTCATGGGCATCGGCTTCGGGATCGCGGCGGACTTCCTCGGCCACGAGCCGCAGCAGTCCGGCTTTTTCCATCGACTTGAGTGCGGCGGCCGAGCCATCGCCGAGATCGGCCACCGGCAGGCTCATGTCCGGCGCATGGGCCAGCAGCGCGAGGATGGCATGCTGCCGCGGCGCGCGCCGGGCGAGTTTTGCCATCACCTCCGCCGCGGGCGCCGCATCCAGCACCGCCACGCGGCGGGTCTTGGCGGAGTTCTCCTCCTGGCGCACGGACTCGGGCAGCAACGAGCGGATCACCGTTTCAATCCCACAGGCATAGTAGTCCGCGATCCACTCGCCGGCGCGCAGCAGCACGGGCGTGATCAGCGGCTGCGGATCGATCAGCGATTCGATTTCGCGCAGCGCGAAGTCCGCCTGCTCGGGCATGGGCGTCATTGCCAGCACGGTGCCGGTGGCGGACTTGCGCCGCAGCGGCACGCGCACGCGGCAACCGGCGCGCACGTCGAGCCCGGCCGGCACCGCGTAGTCGAATACCAGTTCGGAGGGGCCGTCGATGAGGACGCGCGCGTTCATAAAACCAAGAAAGCAAAGTGAACCACGGATGAACGCGGATGGACACGGATTTTGAAAGTCATGTGGAGATTCCCTCCAACATTTTCCGGGTGGGACGGAAAAATCGAACAACCTTCAGAATATCCGTGGGAATCCGTGTCCATCCGTGGTTCATATCACACTCAAAAATTCACTCCGCCGCTCCCTGCGCCTTCACCTTGATGCGGGCGGGCACTTCGGCGATCGGGATGCCGGCCTTGGTGAGGGAATCCCAGACGTAGAGCAGGCGCTCGAGCGGCAGCTTGCGGTCGGCTTCGAGTTCGAGTTTGCGGCCGGGGTTTTGTTTCTGATAGGCGGCGAGGTAGGATTGCAGCAGTCCCTCGGGCACGGCGAGCGTGTCGAGAGTGATGTTGCCGGCGGCATCCACGGCGATGACCGAGCGCGGATCGCTGATGGTGTCGGACGGGATTTCACGCACGGTGGGCAGCTCGATGCGGAGGATTTCGCGGGGTTTTTTGAAGGTGGTGGAGACGATGAAGAAGACGAGCAGGATGAAGAGAATGTCGATCATCGGAACGATCGGCACCTCGGCGCGCTTGCGGGTGATGCGGTGGAAATGCATGGCTCAGCCTTGTTTTCCGGGGCGCTGGCAGACGTGGGCGAGATCGGCGAGCAGGGATTCGAGCCGCGCGGTGAGCACCTCGATGCGGCGCGTGAAGTAGCCGTGGGCGACGACGCAGGGCACGGCGATGGCGAGGCCGAAAATGGTGGTGTTGAGCGCCATGGCGATGCCGCGGGCGATGGCGAGGTGATCGGCGGTGTCGCTCAAGCCTTTGAAAATGTGGACCAGGCCGGAAGCGGTGCCGAGCAGGCCTAACAGCGGCGCGACGGTGATGACGATGTCGAGCACGCCGATGCCGGCATGCAGGCGCGCGGTTTCCTCGCGGGCGGAGGCTTCCACGGCGAGGATGATGTCGCGCTGGGGTTTGCCGCGGTGGCGGACGGCGACGGAGGCGAGGCGGGCCAGCGTGCTGTCGCCCTTTTCAAACTCCTTGAGCACCGGCTCGATGCGGTCGGCGGCGGCGAGTTCCTGGAAGTCCGCCACTTTTCCCGCGAGCGCGTCCGGGACGACCCGGCTGCGCGAGAGCGAGAGGAATTTGTAGAGGATGGCCGTCACGCCGATTACGGACGTGAGTGCCAAGGGAATCATGAACACCCCGCCTTTGAGCAGGAAATCCCACGAGGTGCCGAAGGCTTCGTTGAGGGTGGTGGCGGGGATCGGGCTGAGGAATTCGGTCATGGATGTTAGAAATAAAAGCGGAAGATGAGTTCGAGCGGTTCCTTTTCGTATTCGTTCCGGAGGTTGCCGGGCATTGGCGGGATGGCGGCGTCGCGGATGGAGTTGAGGGTGAAGCCTTTCTGGACCTCGCCGGTTTCCATGTCACCCACGAACTGGACGGAGCGCACCTTGCCGCCGGTTTCCACGAAGAAGCGTACGGTTAGAAATCCCGGCGTGATGAAATCCCGGTGGCGCACGCAATTGCGCTGCCACTCCAGTTCCACGGCGCGGCTGATGGCGGCCTGATAGCGGCCGAGCGGGGAATCCTCGACATCGAGCGAGCTGCGGCCGGTGCGCGAGATCGAGCCGACAATGGCCGTCTTGCGCTGGAATCCGCGGAAGGCGGGCTTGTCCGAGGCCGCCGGCCTGGGCTGCTCCGCGACCGCCGGGGCGGGTGGCGTGTTTTGGGCATCCGCCGGCCGCGCTTCGGGCTTGGCTTTGATTTCCTCGCCGGTGGCGGTTTCACGCGGGACCTGCACGTCCACCGGATTCGGTCCTTCCAGCAACACCTCGCGCGGCGGCGGTGCGCTGGCCGCGGCGGCGGGCGCGGCTTCCTGCACGGGCATGGGCGGCGGACCCGGTGCGACAGCCGCCTCGGGTGTGGGAGTTGATGGGTTGTCCGCTGTGAGTTCCCCATCCTGGTAGTCGCTCTCCGTCGTCTCGATGTCCGTCTTGTCGCGCGGGTCGATGCCGGCCTGCGAGGGCAGCGGAGGGGCATCCGCGACCGGCGTGCGGTCGCTGGCGGCACGGGTGTCGCGCTCGCCGATGAACGCGGGATTTTCCGCAGGCTGGCCGGCCTGGTCCGCGCTGGTCCGGGCGAAAGCCTGGCGCTCCGCGGTCTCGCCACCCGTCGCATCCTCCGCGGGTATCGCATGGATCGTCACCACCCTTGTTTCGGCGGACGCAGGCGTCGGAGGTGCCTGCTCGCGGACTGTTTCAAGCTTGAGTGCCGCGATGCCCGCCATTGCCAGCAGGAGGACATTCGCCAGCAAGGACAACGAACCCGCGATCATCCAGAGATGGGCGTCATCGGAGTGTCGGGGTATGGCACCTGCTTGCATGGTCGGCAGGGCAAACTTGCCGGGAAAAACCTCCGGTGCAATCCGGGAAATCAACCTTGACCGACGCAGCGGCGATTCCTTTGGAATTCAAGAGAGCGAAATGCGGGGTGCCGTGAGCGCGGGAATGTTCGCGCAGAACCGGCAAGTGCATTGCCAGTGGAGCGTGTGTCTTTTCCATCCCAATCCCGGCGCTTGCCTCCGCGATCTCCGCGTCCCTGCGGTTCGATGAAATCAGTTTGATCCGACCGCTCTGGCAAATCACCCACCCACGAAAACCCAGCGCAGCAGTCCTTTGTGCGGTCGCATGAACGAAATCCACGCGGTCAAGGGGATGACTGGCATCGCAAATTTTTTTCGCTGACAGATGCTTGAAACCACCTCTTTGCGATCAAAATTGAAGTTTTCAGGAACCATGATGAGGAAAAATCACGAAATAACGCGAAATCAGGCAATTTTTGATTGCGTCAGCCACGCGAGTCACCTACTTCACCCCCGGAAAGGCCAATTTTCATGAGCAACCAGCAACTCGACGGCGCACAGGCCCTCATCAAGACCCTTGATGAGTTGGGCATTGAATACATTTTCGGATACTCGGGCGGGGCGGCGATCCCGATTTTCGACGCACTCGAGACGGTGAAGACCCGGATGAAGTTCATCCTCGTCCGCCACGAGCAGGGCGCGGTGCACATGGCGGACGGCTATGCGCGCGCCACCGGCCGGCCGGCCGCCGTGCTGGTGACCTCGGGACCGGGTGCGGGCAACACCGTCACCGGTCTGATGACCGCGATGATGGACTCGGTGCCGATGCTGGTGATCTGCGGCCAGACGGTGACGTGGATGCTCGGCAAGGACGCGTTCCAGGAGGCGGACATTTTCGGCATCACCATTCCGGTGGTGAAACACAACTATCTGGTGAAGGACACCAACGCCCTGCCGAGGATCGCGCGGGAGGCCTACCACATCGCCACCACCGGCCGTCCGGGGCCGGTACTCATCGATGTGCCGAAGAACATTTCCCAAGGGCCCTTCACCGGCGATCTGGACGCCGGGTTCGATCTTCCGGGGTATCATCCGGAAACAGCCATGCAGATCGATGAGGCCGCCACCAAGCAGGCTGCGGACTTGATATCAAAATCAAAACGCCCGGTCATCCTCGTCGGCCAGGGCTGCATGATTTCGCGGGCCGACAAGGAACTGCTCGCGCTCGCGGAAAAACTCAACGCGCCGGTCACCAGCACGCTGCTCGGCAAGGGCGTGTTTCCCGAAACGCATCCGCTCTCGCTGGGCATGCTCGGCATGCATGGCACCGCCTATGCGAACAAGGCGATGGTCGAGTGCGACCTGTTGCTCAACATCGGCTCGCGCTTCGACGACCGCATCATCGGCCAGCCCGCGAAGTTCTGCAAGGACGCGCCCGTCATCCACATCGACATCGATCCGGCCGAGATGGGCAAGATGATCGTGCCCGACGTGCAGATCGTCGGCGACGCCAGGGCCGCGATCAACGCCATCCTGCCGCTTGTCGGCAAACTCGATACCACCGAGTGGCTGTGGAAACTCGACAGTTACAAGAAAAAGTATCCGCTTGGATACAAGAAGCAGGGCGGTCTGCGCATGCAGCAGGTGATCGACGAACTCTATCAACTCACGGAGGGCAGGGCGATCATCTCCACCGACGTGGGCCAGCACCAGATGTGGGCGGCGCAGTTCTACAAGAACGACAAGTCCTATCACTGGCTGTCCTCCGGCGGCGCGGGCACGATGGGTTTCGGTTTCCCGGCCGCGATCGGCGCGCAGCTTGCCTGCCCGGACAGCCTGGTGATATCGATCTCGGGCGACGGCGGCTTCCAGATGACCTTGTTCGAGCTGGCCACCGCCGCGCTGCACAAGCTGCCGATCAAGATCGTGGTGCTCAACAACCATTATCTCGGCATGGTGCGGCAGTGGCAGGAGCTGTTCTATGAGGACCGCACCTCCGGCGTGGACCTCGTCGGCAACCCGGACTTCTGCAAACTCGCGGAGGCCTATGGCATCCCGTCGGTTTACATCAAACGCCCGGCGGATGTCACCCGCATGTTGCGGAAGGCGCTCGATTACAACGACGGCCCGATCCTCATCCACGCCGAGTGTGTGAAAACCGACAACGTCTTCCCGATGATACCCGCCGGCGCGGCGCTGGAGGACATGATCATCGAGGCGCCCAAACACCGCATGGCCAAACCCGTCGGCTCCACGTGAGGCGCGCCCGATTTCAAATCCCGAATACCGAATTTCAAATCCAACCGCCATGTCCCACACCATCGTGACCACCGACACTCCTGTCGAAGCGCCCTTGATTCCCCGCGGCCCCATGCACACGCTCTCCATCCTCGTCAACAACCAGCCCGGGGTGCTGATGCGCATCTGCCAGGTGTTCTCCCGCCGCGGATTCAACATCGACTCGCTGGTCGTTTCCGAGGGCCGCAACGCGAACTTCTCGCGCATGACCATCGGCGTTTCCGGCGATCCGGAGGGGCTCTCGCAGATCATCATGCAGGTGGGCAAGCTGATCGACGTGATCCACTGCTTCGAGCACACCTCGGAAAACTCGGTGACCAAGGAAATGATCCTCATCAAGCTGCGCTGCTCGCCGGAGGAACGCTCCATGGCGCTTCAGATCAACGAGCACTTCAACGGCAAGACCGTCGATCTGACGCCCACCTCGATGATCGTGATGCTCAACGGCGACAGCCCGAAGATCGATGCGGCCGTGAGCATGTTCTCACAGTTCAACATCATCGAAACGGTGCGCACCGGCAAGGTGGTGATGGCGCGGGGCGAGCAGCCGACGTGACGGGTCTCAGCGCGGCGGGAGAAACGGGCTTTTCGGTTCCTCGCGGTGGAACAGCCGGTCCATGCGGTCGAGGTAGGCGGAGAGGTCGTCCCTGCGCTGGTGGGGGTTGGCCTTGAGGCGGTCCTTGAGGCGCTGGTAATCGTCGAAAGCGCCGCTGATTTCCCGCGCGCGGGTGATTTCGAACCAGTCGAGATAGTCGCGGGCGCGGGCGGCGCGGGCGTTCATGGTCACGCGGGTTTCATCCAGCGCGACGAGCCGGTCCGCGAGGTCGTCGGTGCGGTTTCTGGCGATGTCGGCGAGCACGAGTTGATATTCCGCGAGCAGCGGGCGATAGGAAGGGAAACAGCGGAAGCTGAGTCTGACAAGCGCGTCCTCGGCGGGGCGGACGGCCGCGACGCGCTCCTGGAGTTCGAGCGCGGCGAGCTCCGGCCATGCGGCGAGTTCCTTTTGTTGGATGATGCCTTCCGGTGTGCGGAAATGCAGCCGCAGCGCCTCGGCCAGCGCGGTTTCGGTTTGCGGAATGGTGAGGATGTCGGTGAGCGGGTTGATCCCGCCCTTGGCGGCGAGTTGGAGGGCCCACCACTTGGCGAGGCTGGTTTCCGACAGGTTGAGTTCCGGAAAATGCCGCCGCAGCAGGGTCGGCATCTCGCCTTGGAAGGCCGCCGCTTCATTCAGAAACGCGCGGAAGCCCTCGTTGCCCTGCGGTTGTTCGAGCAAGGCCATCACCAGCGCGCCGGAAGATACCCGGAAGGCCGCGCGCGTCGCTCCGTCGAGGTTTTCAAACTCCCGGTCATCCACCGCGAAGATTTCCTCGATCCGGAACAGGCCGCCTCGTTTGAAAAGCGCTTCGTAAAGCCGGCGGTCGGTCTGGTTGAGCCGCCATGCGCTGGCCTCGCGCAGGCCGTCGGCGAGCCATGGCGGCACCGAGAGCGCGTGGTCCTCGTCGTTTCCCGCGCCGGCGGCCAGCGCCCGCCCGTAGAGCAGCGCGGCGGTGATGGAGCGCTTGAAGCGCTCGTGCTCGATGCCGCGGCTGAGATGGATGTCGATGCGCAGCGTCTTGACTCCCTCCACCACGATCAACCGCATGGCGATGGTGCGGGCGGGCAGCGGATCGCCGGCACGGCCTTGCAGGTGCAGCGTGACGGGCACCTTCCAGTTGTCCTCCTCGCCGGTGAGGCGCAGCAACTCGTCCTTGGTCTCCTCCGCCAGCAGGGCCACCGTGCCGCGCACCATGGCGTCGCCGCCGGTCACACGAAACTGCCCGCTGCGGCTGAAAACCGTCGCCTCGCCGGCATTCCGCGCGGCAGCAGGAGGCTCGGCCACCTGGATCGCGCGCGGCGGCTCCTCTGCGGCGCCCGCTGCCGCCAACAGACCGATGCCGATTGCCAGCAGACGCCTCATCTTGTTAGAAGCCTCCGGTGGAACTGGGATTTTGCCGGGGATCGAGCACCAGCCGGTTCGATTCGATGCGGAATCCGGCCATTTCCTCGAAACCCAGGCGGATTTCCTAGCGATAGGCCTCGGCCAGTTTCGCATAGGCCGGGATGACGATCGAGAGAAATCCCTGCGGCACCA
>JALOUA010000004.1 GCA_025457625.1 Akkermansiaceae bacterium | reverse complement strand
TCGAGGGTCAGCTCGTCGCCGGCCGGGCTCAAGGTCAGCAAGGTGCTGAAGACTTTGCCATCCCTCGGTCCGTAGGGGTGCGGGAAGGTCCGCCCGAAGGGTGGCATATTCAACTCCCAAGCCTGGTCGTCACGGTCGCCGTAGAGATATTTCGAACGATTCTGGGACAAGTCCCAAGAGGTGTCGGCGAAACGCTTGGTCGGGTCCGCCTTGTTGAAGGCGGTGACCCACTCGGGATACTTCTCGTAATAGAAGCTGCTGGTGACGAATTCGCAGGCACTTTTGGAAAACCAGAAGGCCTTGCCGGCGTGCCCCGCGAACGAGACCGCGCCGCGATCCTTGACCGAGACCGCGAAGACCTTGGCCTTGCCGGCGGTGTGGATCGCCAACTCGTCGCCGAAGGTCGAAACCAGCATCGCCGCGGGCGAGCGCCCGTCGGTTCCCGCCACCTTCTGGGTGGGGTCGATCTCCGTTTTCTTGTCGACGTCCGCGCCCTGGGTCAGCAGGGGGTAGCGGGGGTCCTCGATGTTATAGGTCAGCGAACCGGTTCCGCGGTCGAGCCAGATATTGCCGATCATCCCGTGGGCCGAGGGATGGGCACCGGTCGCGAGCGTGGCGTGGCCGACGATGGTCTCGGTGTTGGCGTGCGCGTGGTGGGCGTTGCCGTAGACAATTCCATTCTGGAAAAGATAGCGAAATCCGCCATCGCCCATGCGGTCGAGAAAGCGTGCCGGCATGTCGCCGCGCAGTTGGTCGACCGTGATCTGGAGGATCAGTTTCGGCTTTGCGGTTTCCGCCTGTGCGGTGTCCCTTGCGAAGGCCGACAGGATCATGCCGGGAAGGGCCAGTGTCAGGGTGGTCTGGATGGTTCGTTTCACAACTGGCGTTTCCCTTTCTGAATCACTTGGCCTCGACCATCTCGGCCGTGGGCGGTTTCCAGGTTTTCATCTTTTCGAGGTCGGGCACATAAACCCGGGCGACGATGTCGAGATTCTCATCCTGGCGGTTGATCGGGAGCCAGTTTTCCGCAGGCACACCGTCGGGTTGCTTGGCGGCGACATGGATCTCGATGCCGCCTTCGGCGTCGAGTTTCATGCCCGCGTTCTCGCCCACGCTGTATTTCTTCCGTTCGTTGGGGATGAAGAAGCCGTTTTCCATGTCATAGAGGGTGAGCGACCAGAACGCGCCCGCCGGTGGCAGCTGGTCCTTGGTCATGCGGATGACGTAATCGTTTCGCGCGTTCATCGGCTTGCCATCGGCGGTGACCACCGGTTTGTACATCGCCTCGGCCGCCGGAAGTCCGATCGGGCCGATGACGGATTGGAGCACCAGCACGTCGAGCGGGATTTTTCCCTTGGGTTGGAACATGCTCGGCCCGATCTGCAGGCTCACCGCCTGGTCCTGGGAACGGGCGAACTCGGTGCGCTGCACATCCTCGGCCACCTTGCGGAATCGCTTGCCGTCGATACCTGCGACACGGTTGGCGTCGTATTCTTTTCCGGGGGTGATGCCCAAGGGCTTGTAGGCAGCCAGCAGGCCTTGATCGATCTCGTCCTTGGGATCGAAGGTCGTGTGATTGAAGACGAACTGCATCACTTCCAGCAGGTTGTTTTCGAAGACGTCCGCATCGGTCTTGCCCACCTGCGGGAAGGTGATGTCATCGATTGGTTTGGCCTTGCCGCCGTTGTATTCCGACAGGGAGGTGATTTTCACCTCCCGCATCTGTCGGATGATGCGCTGGAAGCGCTCCGGGTCGTTGCCATGCGGCATGACGCGGAAGACTGCCGAGACGAAATCGCCGGTTGCCTCGAAGGTGCGGTCGACTCCCTTGACCGGTTCGCCCTCGTAGCCATCAGTGCGGGCCGAATGGATGAGCATCCTTTCGGGTTTCCGGAAATCACCCATCCGTGTGCCCATAGGCACGTTGACGTAGTGGTCGTAGGCCGTGATCATCAACGAGACGTATTTCGAATCGAAGGCGGGCATCTCAAGGATCACCGGCTCCTTGCGCAGGTCCAGCAGGGCGGAGATGTAGAGCGAGTCGTTGTTAGGCCGTGCGATCTCGCGCATTGTGTGATCCTTGAGCGTGGTGTCGGCCACCAGGGTGTTCCAGCCGCCCTGCTTCATCGCGAACTTGTTGTTCACGTTGTAGAGGGCGACGTATTGGTAGGAACGACGGACGAGGTTTTCGACCTGCGCGTCGCTGAGTTTGACGGTTTCCGAGGAAGCGATTGCTGATAGACCGGTGATGGTGACTACGAGCAGGACGGGGATTCTTGAAATCACTCTCATGATCCTGATGCGTTGCGCTTTTGGGTTATTTGGGCAGGACGAGGTTGGCCTGGAGCCGGAAGCGGAATTCTTCCGGGCCATTGTCGGGAGACTCCGCCCAGTAGCCGATGCCGGCCTGGAGGCTGACCGGCAGTCTGCCGATCTTCACCAGCTTGGCGACGGAGACATTGATCGGGACCGACCACTGTTCGGTGGTCCAGTTGTAGCTGGTCTCGCTCTGCAGGGACAGGGTCACGGCGGTCGGCGTGGTGTAAGCGAGGAAGGGCTGGACGAAGGTGTTGTTGAGATCCGCCCGATTGCCGTCGCCGGCGAATGACCAGAGATGGTTGGCGAGCATGCCGTAGGTCCATGGACCTTGCATCCTGAGTGCCACGAAGGAGGGTCCGGCACCCCACTTTTCACCACCCAGGAGGGTATCTGTGGCGGTGGGAAGCAGGAAGACCGGTCCCGCCCCCCAGATCAGTCCTCCCGCCGTCGCTTCCTTCGGCGAAAGGAACAGGCTCAGGTTGATATCTCCGAGTCCGAACTGGGAGCCGGCGCCCGGGAAGATGTCTTCCTGATGGATGACGGGCACAATCGTGCGGGTGATCAGGTTCCAGTGCTCGTTGAGGTCGAACGGGATCACCGGCTGGATGTTCGTCTGCAATTTGGAACCATCATCAAGCGGTCCGATGTTATTATCAAAGTTGGCTTGGACCGGGATGCTGATCAGGTCCGCGACCGGATTGGTGAGTTTCTGCGCGAGGTCGGCCGCACCTTCGTCCTGGGCGATGGCGTGCGCGGACAGCAGGGCGCAGACCAATGGGACAAGGTGACGGATCATGGTTTTCAGGGAGTTCATGATGTGTGGCATGCTTGTCAATTGGCCGGCAGGTTCTTGAAGTGCAGTTTGCCCAGCTTGCCCTCGAACCGGAAGGGAGCCTTGTCGAAGTAGGCGTCGGCCACCGGCGAGCAGGTGTCCATGCCCACGTCGAAGGTTTCCGAGGCGGTGAAGGTGCCGGGGACCGTGCGTTGCACCGTGCCCGTGGCAGCCTCCTTGCCATTGATCCAGAACTTGAGCTCGGCGGGTGCGGCGCGCTGCATGGGCGTCCGCATTTCCATGGCGATGGTCACCTTGCCGGCCGGCAGCTTGCCGACTTCGATCTTGTCGCGCTTGATCAGCAAGGCACTGTATTCATAGTAGAGAATGCTATCGACAGCGAAGAGGCTGACCCCGCCGGCGTAGCCGCCCATGGCGAAGAGCACCCCGTTGACGCCCTCCGGCACTTCGGCTTCGATCTCGGCGCGCAGGTTGCCATTGCGCACGTTCGGTGCCTGGCTTTCCGGGATGCGGGTGATCCCCTCGAAAAGGGTCCACTCGGTGTTGGTGCTGCGTTTCTGCTCGTGCGGGTTGAGCGGGGCGAAGAGGCCGCCGCCGATCGGCAGGACCTTGTTTTCCTCGGCCACTTTCATGAAGAGATCCTTCATCTCCTTCAGCTTGTCGGGTTGGTCCGCGGCCAAGTCATGCATCAGCGAGTAGTCCTTGCGCGTGTCGAACAACTGCCATGTGTCCTGCATCGGATCCCATTTGCTGATGTCCGGCACCTGCGCCACCCACGGCGTCCGCGGGCCGAAGGTGCTGGCCATCCAGCCCTCGTGATAGATGCCGCGGCTGCCCATGATGTCGAAATACTGGGTCGTCTTCCGCTCCGGAGCGGTCGCCGAGTCGAAGGTGTAAACGAAGCTGGTGCCGTCGATCGGGTCCTGCTCGTGGCCATCGACCACCTTCGGCGGCTGGATGCCGAGGATCTCGTAGAGGGTCGGAACCACGTCGTTGACGTGGGTGAACTGCGGCCGCGGTGTCTTGTCCGGCTTGATGCGCTTCGGCCAGGAGATGACCATCGGGGTGCGGGTGCCGCCCCAGTCGGCGGCGATCAGCTTGGTGTAGCGGAACGGCGCGTCACCGGCCCAGGCCCAGGCGGAGTGGTACATGTTGTCCATCTTCGGACTGCCGATCGCTTGAAGGCCGCCGAGTTGTTCGGTCACCGCCATGTGTTCCTCGACCGTGGTGGGAATGCCGTTCTGGGCGTTGAGTTCGGCGACACTGCCGGCCATGCCTTCGGCGGAGGCCCCGTTGTCGGAGAAGATGTAGATGACGATCGTGTTGTCGCGGATGCCGCGCGCATCGAGGGCGTCGATCAGTTTTCCGACCTGGACGTCGGTGTGTTCGAGAAAGCCGGCGAAGACCTCCATCAGGCGGGCCTGGAAGGCGCGTTCCTTTTCCGACAGGCTTTCCCATGCGGGCATCCCTTCCGGACGGGGCGCGCGGGTGGTGTTGGCCGGGATCCAGCCCATCTTCTTCTGGCGCTCGAAGACCCGCTGCTGGTAGGCGTCCCAGCCATCGTCGAACTTGCCCTTGTACTTGTCGGCCCACTTCGCGGCGACGTGGTGCGGGCCGTGGACCGCGCCCGGCGTCCACCACATGAGGAAGGGCCGGTCGGGATTCATCGCGAGGTGGCGGTTCATCCAGGTGATCGCCTTGTCCGCCATGTCCTCGGTGAGGTGGTAGTCCTCGTGGTTCTTCACGTGAGGAGGGGAAACCGGATTGGTGTTTTCCCACAGCGCGGGTTCCCACTGGGAAGTCTCGCCGGCGATGAAGCCGTAGAAATAGTCGAAGCCCCGGCCGGTCGGCATGCGGTTGTAGGGGCCGTTGGCGAGCTGGTCGACGGGCGTGTTGTGATCCTTGCCGTAGGCGGAGGATGCGTAACCGTAGTATCCGAGCACCTCGGCGATGGTGGCCGAGGATTTCGGGATGATGCCGGTGTAGCCGTCCCAGTCGTTGGCGAGCTCGGCGATCTGGCCGAAGCCGACGCGGTTGTGGTTGCGGCCGGTCATCAGGGCGGCCCGGGTCGGCGAACACATCGCGGTGGTGTGGAAGGCGTTGTAGGAGATGCCCTCGTTGGCCAGGCGTGTCAGCGTCGGGGTGGCGATTTCGCCACCGAAGGCGCTGGGTTGTCCGAACCCGGCGTCGTCAAGCATGACGATCAGGATGTTGGGCGCATCCGCCGGCAGGTGGCGTGGTGCCTCCCGCCACTTGTGGACGGATTCCTGCATGGTGGGACCGACCTTGCCGCCCATCGGCGGTGAGGGGAAGGGCAGGATGTCCTGGGAGAATGCGGAGCCGGTGCCTATTGCCAGCAGCGCGGCGAATCTGGTTAGAATGTGGGTTTGTTTCATGGTGGTTGTCTGTTTTGTTCGTGTGATATTTGGAAATGCGCTTACCGATGAATCGCGAGGCGGGTGACCTTGGTTCCTTGGAGGCCCAGCCCGGCCATCAGGCCTTTCTGATCAAAGAATATGGCATAGGTGCCCTTTTCCAGAGTGGTGGTGGAAAGCGATCCGGCCATGCCCTTGTCGACCACGGTCAGATTCGGGGCGGATCCGATTTCCCAGCCGCCCGAGGCATTCAGGGCGCGCAGTGCCTTGTCATCCATCAGGAAGAGCGCGTAGCCATATTTCTGGAGGCCCGCCTGCAGGCCCCAGGAGGCTGAAATGCTGCGGTAATAACCGGTGGCGCGGTTTCTTTGATAGAGTGCCCCGTCCCCATAGGCTCCACCCCAGACCAGCCCGCCCTTGACGATGTCCGGGAAGACGAGGATCCCTTCGGCGTTGTTGGCCAAGGTCCGTGCTTTGGGGTTGGTTCGGTAGAGCCTTTCAAGGGCGCTGCGGGACTTCTGATCGATTTTGCGGGCGTCCGCGCTGGAGGTCATCGCATCGCTGCCTCCCGGTCCCGACGCGCAGGAGACGGTGAGTAGTGTTAGAAATCCGGCGGCTGTGGCGGCGAGGAGGTTATGGAAGTCAAGGATCTTCATAGCGTTGGTTTTTGGTGTTTTCGTAGCCTTGAGAGATCCGGGCGATCGCCCTGGGTTTGTTGATCATTGGGTATGGAGTGCATTTGCCGCAGCGGAGCAGGATCAATCGACCGTCGACTCGTCGATGCCGTCGGCGGGCACCTCGTTCCAGCCGCCTTCAGGTTGGTAGGTGGTCATGGCTTCGGCGATTCCGGCGGTGTCCTTGCCGAGATCGCGGTCGCAGACCTTGCCCTCGTGGTTGACGATGAAGCTCATGATGCCGGAGGCTCCGTATTCGGCGGGCCATGCCAACATCGCGAAACCGGCGATCATGTTGCCATTGATGACGTAGTCGTAGGCCCCGCCCGGCGCGGCTGCACCCTGACTGCGGAGGATTTTGAAATAGTAGCCGTAGTAGGGGTCGCCGGGTTTCTTGTCCTTGAGGTAATCGGCCTTTTCCGCGACGAGGGGGCCGAAAGGGCTGGGCTCTTCGCCGGGTTCGGTCACGAAGTAGAGTCCGTCGCGCTGGCCTTCGGAACTGAGGATGCGCTGGGCGTATTCCTTGACGCCGTCGCCATCATGATCGCCGGCGGCGTAGGCCCGCTGGGCGGTGACATAGCCGCGCAAGGTTTCGATGGCGGTGAGTTCGTCGCGGCCGATGCGTTGTTTGCGGATCTCGCTCATGGCGGCATCGAGGTCGAATGACCATTTCGAATCCGAAGCGACGAGCGGGATCGGCAGGACGTATCCGACTTCGCCGACTTGGATGAGGCGCTGGTTGTCCTTGGTCAGGATCTCATGGTGGGTCTGGTAGGCTTCGGCGAACGCATGCAGGGTGGCAGTGGATTCTTCCTCAAGGACCGCAGTGGATTTGCCGCCGAAGACGTCGGCAAGTGCTTGCTTGTCTCCCGCGGCACAGGCTTCGGCGACGGCGGTAAAAGCCGCTTCGGGGGAATCATACTGCCGCTGGCCGAGGACCGGCAGGGTGGTTGCTGCGACGGCGACGAAGGCGAGGATGGTGCAATTCTTCATGAGTGGGACTGGTTGCTTGTGGTGGAAGGGATCAACGTTTCCGACGGTCGGAACTGGCGGCTCCGCGCGAGGACGCCCGGTTGCCTCCCTGCTGGGGTAGGAAGGAGGAGCCGCTTTGGTAACCAGATGTCGGACGGGTGGCGCCGCTGCTGCGATTGATGCTCGAACTGCCGCGGTCGCTGGCGTTGCGCGTCGCGGGAGCACTCTGACGCGTGCTGGGTCCAAAGGTGGATCCCGGTTGTTGCGACGGTGTGCCCGGACGCGTGGTCGGTGTGGAAGGACGTTGGGTGGGGCGCGTGCTCGGCTGGGTGGGGCGGGTGCTCGGCTGTGTAGGGCGCGTGCTGGGTTGTGTGGGGAGGGTGCCCGGTGTGGGCGGGCGTGCGCTGGGCAATTGGGTGGGTCGGTCCGCACCTGCGAGCGGTGGGCGGCCGTTTCCGGGACGGTCCGGGGGACTGGTCACAGGCGGACGGGATGGGCGCCAGCTATTGTCGTCGCCCGGTGGGCGAGTTCCGGGTCGATCCGGGCGGTAGCCGGGAGGATGCGCGATCGGCTGGGTCGGGCGAGGCGGAAGATAGCCTGGCGGGCGCTGGCCGGGAGGTCGCCAGCCCGGGGGCCTGGGCGGATGCACCGGGGGACGGTAGGAGGGGGGCTTGGGAGGTTTCCCCCCATGATAGTAGTATCCGTAATGGGAGTGGTAATGATGGTGGTGCACTCAGCCCCCAAACCACTGCGACTCCGGCAACGAAGGTGAGGAACGGATCCGGACTAGGGGCGGCTTGATTCACGTAGATGACTTGCGGGTTGTATTTCGGCACGTAGATCACCTCGGGGTCGGCGGGCTCGATGCGGATGATCTCGGTTTCCTTGACGTAGACCTGGTGCTGATTCCCGGTGAGAAGTCCTTTCGCATCGGCCCGGGTGCGGACCAGTTGGATCGCGTCGTAGACATCGCCTTCCTGGAAGTAAAACGCCTCACCGAGGGCAACCGTCCAATCGATGTCTCCCGCCATCATGGCGACCACCTCCTTGAACTGCAGCAGCGAGACCACCGCCGGGTCCCAGTTCTCGGTGGCTTCGGCGGGGAGTTCCTGGAAATCCGGCTCGCGCTGAAGGAACTGGTGGGCCTTGACCACGTCGAGCGGGCGGGTTGAAGCCGGGAGGATCTGGGCGAGAAGTTCGTCGGGGTAGAGGGCCACTGGAGCGACCATTTCCTCGAGTTGGTCCATGGACTTCATCGCGTAGCCCGCCTCCCCGGCGCTGATCCTCGCGACGGAGGCCCCTGGATCGCTTGAGGCGGTTACGGCGCTTTTGTTGGCGACGGCGGATGGAGGGGCGGGTGCGGTTTGCGCAAGACCCGGGGTGCTTGTGAACATCCCGGCGATGATGAGAAGGGCGGCGATTTGCCGGATCGGCTGCAGGTCGCAGGGTGTGGGGGAGAATCTCATGGTGCGCGGGTAGTTGGGTCTCCTTTCAAGCTTGCCGTGTGGATACCGGCGGAAAAACGCCCGATCACAGGCGGTCTGCTAGTTGCAAAGCACCATGGCGCATGCGCTGACTGCATCACAAGTAACGACTGGGTAACTTACCTTGGGTTGACTCTTCTTTTCTGGTTCTTTAGTTTTCTGACCGAGTCTTCCTGATGCCATGTATCCAAGTGATCCCAGTGACAGAACCGATGTGTCCATGGTTGGCGGCACGCATGCGGTTCGCGAGCAAGTGGAGCGCCTATGCCGGAGCGTGGATTTCGGCGGCAGCCCCCGCGCGGAGGAGTTTTTGCGGTTTGTCGTGGAGGAAACGCTGGCGGGCCGGGGCGACGGGCTCTCGCAGCGGACGATCGCCCATGGGATTTATGGCAGGAATGGGGATTTTGATCCCGGGCTTGATCCTCTGGTCCGGGTCCAGGCAGGGCGGGTCCGGCGTGCGCTGGAGCACTATTACCTGACGGATGGAAAGAAGGATCCCGTGGTGATTTCACTGCCAAAGGGCAGCTACGCTCCCAAGGTTGCATGCAATGGAAAGTCCACACTGGCGGCGCGGATCATGCCGCCCGTCCTGTTCGTCGAGCCGTTCCGAAATGAATCCCGGTGCGAGGAACTGGAGTTCATTGCACAAGGGCTGGGCTCCGAACTGGCGGTGGCCTTGGATCAATACCAAGTGGGCCGCGTGATCTTGCTTCCCGGAAGCGCTGGAAGCGACTCGCACGTGGCGGAAAGCGCCCGAAGCGCTTGCAAGGGCGCGAATTGCTTCGTGGTCAGAGGCAGGATTGCAGAATCGTCCGGCATCCTTCGTGTCACGGTCCGGCTCGAAGAATTCGAGACCCATATCCTCCGCTGGTCGGAGCAGATGAGTTATCGACCCGAATCCGGGAACCGCGATCGATTCCTCGATCAGTTGGTGGAGCGGGTGGCGGCAAGCATTGCCGAGGAAGAAGGGGCTATCGCGCAGCATGTCTTCAAACGGATGGACAGTGTGCCTGTGCTCGAGGCCAGCGCCTACGAGGCGCTTCTGCACCTCTATCATGCCGAGCGCTGCGGAACCCCGGAGCTATTTGAAAAGGCACTGGTGGGCTTGCGGCACGCGGTGGAGGCTTTCCCGGAAGATGGCCGGCTCTGGAGCGGATTGGCGCGCATGTGCACGCTCAACCACATTCTGGAGATGTTTCCGGAACTGCAGGTCTCGATGGAAGAAGCCATCCGGTATGCGGAGAGAGGAGTTTCCCTGAGCGGAGCGGACCAGCGGGCATGGTGCATTCTGGGTTTCGCGCAAACCATGGCAGGAAACCTGGAGCAAGGCCATGAGGCCACGCTTACCGCCCTTTCCCAGCACCCGGGCTCTCATTTTTTCCGGGATGCGGTCGGTTACCTGCTGATTTTACAAGGGGATTACGAACGCGGTGCGGCCATTTCCAAGGAAGCGGTGGAGCTCAATCCCTTTGTGCGGGACACCGTGTTCTGCGGATTGTGGCTGGATGCCTTCCGCAGGGAGGAATTCGATGAGGCCCATGCCTGGGCGGCGCGCTACATGGACCTCAATATTTTCTGGGCACCCGTGATGAGGGCTGCGGCACTGGCACATCTCGGCCGCCATGAAGAAGCCCGGGCGTTTCTTGAGCATCTGCTGCTGGTGCGTCCGGATTTCCGGGAGAGCGGTCCGCGGCTGATCCGCAAGGGCATCAAGATCGAAGAACTGGCCCTCCGGGTCGAGGAAGCCCTCCGGATGGCAGGCTTGGTGTTCATGGGGAACGGTTGATGGCGGGCGTGATTCGACGTTCCAATGGTGGGATTTATGACTTGTCATGCTCGTGCTGGATGCATAACCACTCTCTCCTCGATGTGTGGTTGATCACCGTGCTTCAAATGGCGTGCCAGGCATCCACTCTCCCCGACAGGTGAATTTTTCCCTCTTTCATCAAATCCCGATCTGGCTGGATTTCGTGATCTTCGCCGCGGTGATCCTTGTGGGACTGGAGATTGGCTATCGACTCGGATTGCGGCGGTGCGTCAGCCAGGGCGATGCCGGAAGTGAATTCGGCCAACTGATCCTGACCTCGCTATTCGGCGTGCTCGGGTTGATGCTGGCCTTTACATTCGGGTCGGGCATCACCCAGCACAAGGCGCGCAAGCAGGCGGTGGTGGTGGAGGCCAACGCCTTGGGGACCGCCTACCTGAGAGCCGGGTTGGTGCCCGAGCCCGGCCGCAGCGAATTGAGGGAGGCGCTCTACCACTATGCACAGACCAGGAGGGGAAGGCCGGGCGAGGCAATCACCCTTCAGGAGTTCAAAGAGATGGTTGAAGCCTCAGAAGCAGCGAAGGGCAGGTTATGGCCCATCACGGATAACATTGTAAAGTGAGCGCCTGATGGACCCGGTCCAATCGAGGCCTCGCTGGTGGAAGCGGTTAATGCGGTAATTGATTCGGGAACCATGCGCCTGGTGGCCGTGATGGACACTCTGCCCCCCGTGATTCTGACGGTGCTCCTCATGATAGCCGCAATCACGGTGGCGGTTGCCGGTTTCAGCATCGGCGTGACGGATCGGTCCAATCGCTGGCTTGGCTACATTCTCGCACTGGTGCTTGCGATGATCATGCTGGTGATCATCGATTTCGATCGACCCAACGTCGGGTTCATTCGTGTGAACCAACACGCCATTGAAGCGGCGATTGCTGAAATGGAGGCTGACGCAGGGAGGTGAGGATGCCTGTAAGCACGGATCTATATTCCGCATGGCGCCGAAGGCTGATTCATCATTCGCGCCATTCATGCGCCCGCCGGCTTGGATCATTGGCGGCTGATCATGACGTCTCAGATGCCGTGTGGAGGACTCTGGCAGGATGTCCGCGCGCCCTTGCTCACTTCCAGCCGCCGCCGAGGGCGCGGTAGGCCTGCACCACGGCCAGCAGGCGGTCGCGGCGCGCGTCGGTGAGAGTGAGTTCCGAATCGAACAGGCTGCGTTCGGCGTCGAGCACTTCGAGATAACTCGATTCGCCGCCCGTGAAGCGGTCGTTGGCGACGGAGGCGACCTTGCGGTTGGCCTCCACGAGACGCGACAGTTCGGTGATGATTTCGCCGGTTTTCAGGTGGGCGTTGATGGCATCGGCCGCTTCGCGGAACGCCTGTTTCGCCGCACGGTCGTGCGCGGCGAGCGCCTCGCCGGCGAGGGCTTTGGCGGCGTCCACCCGGGCCTTGCCGCGGCCGGCGTCGAAGATCGGACCCGCGAGCCGCGGGCCGATGGTGTAAGCGGCGGAATTGCTTTCTAGCAGGTTGTCCAGGGCGGAGCTGAGCACGCCGCCGCTGCCGGTGAGGGAGAGCGAGGGCAGGCGCAGGGCCTCGGCCACGCCGATCTCGGCGACCGCGGCCTGATAGGCCTGGCTGGCGGCGGCGATGTCCGGCCGGCGCTCCAGCAGCGCGGACGGGAGGCCGCCCCTGATGCGCAGCGAGCGGTCCAAGCCGTCGAGGCTGCCGCCGCGCGCCACACCGGCCGGGTATTCTCCTAACAGGAAACGGATTTCGTTTTCCTTGGCGGTGATCGCCTGCTCGGTGATCGGGATGGCGGTGCGCGCCTGGCCTAACAGCGCCTCGGCCTGGCCCACTTCGAGGTCGGAGCTGACGCCGCCGTCGCGGCGCGAGATGACGAGTTCGAGCGCGGACTGGCGGCTCTCCGCGGTGCGTTTGGAAATGGCGAGGCGTTCGTCGAGGTTCTTGAGTTCGATGTAGGAGGCGGCGACCGCGGCGACGAGGCTGGTTTGCACCGCGTCGCGCCGGTATTCGGCCTCCAGCAATCTGGAGCGCGCGGCTTCGTTGCTGCGGCGGATGCCGCCCCACAGGTCGAGTTCCCAACTGAGGAGGGCCGTCAGATCATAGGACTCCGAACTGCGGTCGCCGCCGGGAGGAACCTGGCCGGCGTTTCGCGAACCATAGCTCGCCGCCGCACCGCCGCTGCCGCTGACCTGCGGAAACCAGTCGGACCGGGCGGAGTTGGCGCGCGCGCGCGCCTGCTCGATGCGGAAGGTGGCGGCCACCAGGTCCGGGTTGTTGGCCAGCGCGCGCTCGATCAGCTCGCGCAACGTGGAATCGGTGAAAACCTGCCGCCATGCCTTGTCGCCGAAGGATGCGCCGTGGGGCGCGGAGTCACCGCGGATAGATCCGGGCGCCTGCGCGTCGGGCGCGCCGGGCTGTGGTCCGAGGACGCAGGAACTGATCAACAGAGAGCCGGGTAGGAGGACATGTAATCGCACGGGGACTGGTGTGGCTGCAAACGCCGTGTTTTGCAAGCCAAAGGAAAACGGTAGGACCAAGGTTCTAGTTGACACGCCGGCGCCCGATCCGATAGCCCTGACACGTGTTCAAGCAGATATTCGCAAAGCGACGGTTTGATGGATTTCAGCCTGCGGTTTTATTTCTGATGGCGGTTTTGGCGATCCCCGCCTGCGAGAAACCCGTGCCGGCCGCCCCTCCGCCGCCCGTTGTCGAAGTGATGGAAGTCACCTCCACCGACGTGCCGCTTTCCACCACCCTGATCGGCCAGCTTGACTCGCCCGGCAACGTCGAGGTGCGCGCCCGCGTCGAGGGATTCGTGGACAAGATGCTGTTCACCGAGGGCACCGAGGTCGTCCAGGGCGACATGCTTTTCGAACTCGACAAGAAACCCTTCATCGAGCGTCTCGCCGCAGCCAAGGGCATGCTCGCGGAAGCCGAGGCCGCGCTCCACAAGTATGAAAGGGATGTGGCCCGCCTGACGCCGCTGGTGGCCAACCGCGCGGTTCCCCAGCAGGACCTCGACAACGCGCTGGCCTCGGTGGATGTCGGCAGGGCCGGCGTGGAATCCGCGCAAGCCCGCGTGGAATCAGCCCAGATCGATCTGGGCTACACCGACATCAAGGCCCCGGTTTCCGGGCTGATCGGCGCGAAGCAGGTCTCGATCGGCGAACTCGTCGGCAAGGGCGAACCCACGCTGATGACCACCATTTCCACCCTCGATCCGATCTGGTTCTACTGCAACGTGAGCGAGGTGGAATACCTCCAGGCCAAGGACAAAAGCAAAGTCACCGGCAAGCAGGTGGAGGATGTGCCACTCACGCTGATTCTTTCCAATGACAGGGAGCATGCCGACCCCGGCAAATTCGTTTTCATCGACCGTGCGGTGGACACCAAGACCGGCACACTGCGGGTGCGCGCCGAGTTTCCCAACAAGGAGAAACTGCTGAGGCCCGGGATGTTCGCCCGCGTCCGCGTGGATCTCGGCAAACGCCCCAACACCATCACCGTGCCCGAGCGGGCCCTCGTCGATCTTCAGGGCAAGAGCTTCGTCTGGCGGATCGACGGGGATGGCAAGGCGGCCCAGCAAGCGGTGCAAACCGGTGAACAGGTCGGCCCGAGAATCATCATCAACGAGGGGCTCAAGGAAGGCGACCGCATCATCGTGGAGGGCATCCACAAGGTGCGGGAGGGAATGCCCGTGACGATCGCGCCCGCCGCCGCCAAATCCGCAGAACCCACCAAAGACTGACCGACCATGGCCGAATTCTTCATTCGCCGGCCGATCGTGGCGATGGTCATTGCCATCCTCACGTGCATCGTTGGCGCCATCTCCCTCTCGCGGCTGCCGATTTCGGAGTATCCGACGGTCAGCCCGACCATGATCCAGGCCACCGCCTCGTATCGCGGCGCGGCGGCCGAGGCGGTCATGGAATCGGTGGCCACGCCCATCGAGACCAAGGTCAACGGCGTGGACAAGCTGCTCTACATGCAGTCGTTCAGCGCCAACGACGGCAAAATGACGCTCAATGTTTATTTCGATGTCGGCACGGACGTGGACATCATGCAGGTCAACACGCAGAACCGCGTGAGCCAGGCCGAGGCGCAGCTTCCGGAGGCCGTGAAACGCGAGGGCGTGGTGGTCAACCGCTCGAGCCCGGACATCCTGATGGTCATCGGTCTCGCGTCGCCGAATGGCACCTATGATGCGGTGTTCCTCAGCAACTTCTGCGATCTCAATCTGGTGGATGCCATCAAGCGCGTGAAGGGCGTGGGGGATGTGAAGAACTTCACCGCGCAGGACTACACGATGCGCATCTGGCTGCAGCCGGACAAGCTCGCCTCGCTCGGCATCACGCCGGATGACATCAAAAAAGCGCTGCAGGAACAGAACGCGCAGTCGCCCGCCGGCCGCATCGGCGCGGAGCCCGCACCTGCCGGGCAGGAGAGCCAGTTCAACGTGCGCGCGCTTGGCCTGCTCAAGGATCCGAAGGAGTTCGAGGAAGTCATCGTCCGGGCAAGTGCGGACGGACAGCAGGTCAAAATCAAGGATGTGGCCCGTGTGGAACTCGGCGCGCAGACCTATGACTTGCGCGCGCGCCTCAACCAATCGCCGGCCGGCGCCTTCGCCATCTATCTTGCGCCCGGTGCCAACGCGCTCGAAACGGCGGAGAACGTCAAGGCCATCCTCAAGAAGGCGGAGGAGCGCTTCCCGGCGGACATGATTTATGAAATCGCGCTCGATTCCACGCTGCCCATCGAGGCATCGATCGAGGCGATCGTCCACACGCTGTTCGAGGCGGTGATCCTGGTGCTGATCGTCGTTTATATCTTCCTGCAGAGTTTCCGCGCCACGATCATCCCGATGTGCACGGTGCCCGTCTCGCTGTTAGGGGCGTTCATTTTGTTTCCGGTCATGGGTTTCAGCGTGAACGTGCTGACGATGTTCGGCCTGGTGCTGGCGATCGGCATCGTGGTGGACGACGCCATCGTGGTGGTCGAGGCGGTGCAGCATCACATCGAGCATGGCAAGACGCCCAAGGAGGCGACGCGCATTGCGATGAAGGAGGTGACCGGCCCGGTGATCGCCATCGGCCTGGTGCTCTGCGCGGTGTTCGTGCCGGTCGCCTTCATGGGCGGAGTCACCGGCGCGCTATACAAGCAGTTCGCGCTGACCATCGCCATTGCCGTGGTGTTCTCGGTGATCAACGCGCTGACGCTCAGCCCGGCGCTTGCGGCCATGTTGCTGCGCGAGCCGAAACCCGGCAAAGGCCCGGTCGCCGCCTTCTTCCGTTTGTTCAACAAGGGCTTCGACTGGGTCATCCGGCGCTATGGTGCCATTGTCGGCGGACTGGTGCGCAAGGCGACGATTTCCATGCTGCTGCTGGTGATCGTGGTGATCGCCATCAACCGCATCGGCAAGCACGTTCCCGGTGGATTCATCCCCGACGAGGACAAGGGATATCTTTTCGTGGCGATCGAATTGCCGGAAGGCTCGTCGCTGCAGCGCAGCGACGAGGTTCTCAAACAGATCGAGGAAATCGTCGGCAATACCGAAGGCGTGCAATCCGCCGTTGGACTGGCCGGGATCAACATCCTCAACAACCTCAACGTGCCGAATGCGGCATTGATGTTCGTGGGGCTCAAACCCTGGGAGGAGCGTGCCGAGCCCCGCCTCCACGCCAAGGCGATCGCCGCGGAGTGGACGCGGAAATTTTACGGCATCCCCGGTGCCCGTGCCTTCGCCTTCGGTCCGCCGCCGCTGCCGGGATACGGCAACGTTTCCGGCTTCACGATGCAGCTCCAGGACCGCTCCGGCGGCAGCATCGACCAACTTGCCGGCTATGTGAAACAACTTCAGGAGCTGGCCGCGAAGCGTCCCGAAATCGCCCGACTCACCACCACCTTCAATCCGGCCACGCCGCAGGTGAGGGTGGAACTCGACCGCGAGAAGGCGCGCACCCTCAACGTGCCGGTGGACAGCGTCTTCGCCACGCTCCAGACCTACCTGAGCGGGCTTTACGTGAATGATTTCGTGAAATTCGGCAAAGTCTACAAAGTCTTCCTGCAAGCCGAGCCGGAGTTCACCAGCAAGCCCGACGACATCGGCAAATTCTACGTGCGCAACAACGACGGCGGCATGGTTCCACTGAGCACGCTGGTGAAGGTCACCAAGATGTCCGGCCCCAACCTGGTCACGCGTTTCAACCTCTACAACTCCGCCGAGGTCATCGGCGCCACCGCGCCCGGATACAGCTCCGGCCAGGCGATCAAGGCGATCGAGGAGGTGATGAAGGAAATGCCCGCCGAGACCGGCTACGAATGGTCGGGGCTGACCTTGCAGGAGGTGAAATCCGAAGGCCAGGCGGGCGTCATCTTCGGCATGGCCGTGCTGTTCGTGTTCCTGCTGCTCGCCGCGCAGTATGAAAGCTGGTCGCTGCCCTTCGCCGTGCTGCTTTCCGTGCCCACCGTCATTCTCGGCACGCTGGTCGGCCTGTTCGCCCGCAATTTCGAAATGAACGTCTATGCGCAGGTCGGGCTCGTCATGCTCATCGGCCTGGCGGCCAAGAACGCCATCCTCATCATCGAGTTTGCCAAAATGAAACGCGATGAGGGCATGCCGACCATCGAC
Source organism: Akkermansiaceae bacterium (assembly GCA_025457625.1). Taxonomy (GTDB): domain Bacteria; phylum Verrucomicrobiota; class Verrucomicrobiia; order Verrucomicrobiales; family Akkermansiaceae; genus Luteolibacter. The sequence goes on along the minus strand of JALOUA010000004.1, from coordinate 27,898 downwards.
GCCGCCATCGAGGGCGCGAAACTCCGCCTGCGCCCGATCCTGATGACCTCGTTCGCCTTCATCCTCGGCTGCGTGCCGCTGATGCTGGCCTCCGGCTCCGGTGCCGCCTCGCGCAGCACCATGGGCACCGGCGTGGTCTTCGGCATGTCCATCGCCACCGCCATCGGGCTGTTCCTGATCCCGGTGTGTTATGTCTTCGTGCAGAAATTCACGGACAGGCGGGAGGGGAAAGCCGCTGCGCTGAAAGCGGATTCATGATGCCATTGACCCGGCCCGTCCCGCGAATCCGTCTGTTAGATGTTTTATTTTGACATCGCGATGTCAGGGTTTTGGCTGGATGCATGACTCAGTCGGAGCGTTGGACCGAACACAAACCCAGTGACGGGGAATGGTTGCGTGTGGATTTCGGAGCCTTGTCCATCATCGTGCTGAACTACCGTTCCGAATGGCGCATCGCTTCTTTCCGCGATGGCGCGCCTGAAGGCCTGGCGGATTCCGGAACCGTCGATTCGCTGCCGGACGATTTGAAATGGGAGCGCTGGGACCATCATGAAGACGACGTGCGGCTGCGTTTCCAACCGGTGTTTCCGCCGATGCCGGTGGTGGCACGTCCGCATTTCCCGCTGCATATCCGGCCCAAGGGGCAGGCCGGGTTTTTCATAGGCGTGGCCGCCTGGATCGAGGTGATCGGCGAGTGCCGTGACGAGATGTTGCCCCTGACGGCCCTTGCCACCGCCACGCTGTCCAAGACCTGGCACGGCACGCCTCTGGCCGGGCGGCTCGGTTACGCGCTGCGGACCTATGCGCGGCGGGTTTTCGAGCCGGAAGAGTGGCCGCAAATGGACATCGTCTGCCCGATCTCCCTGCTCAACGACGGCGGCGCCAGCATGCCCTTCGAGCGTCTCTATCTGGAGACCGGCCACCTCTCGGTTTTTGAAAAAGACGGCCGGCTGTGGTCGAATGCGGCGCGTATCCGGATGGGTGGCGATGCCGGCGACCTCGGCAATGTCACTTATGCGCCGAGGCCCTCCGCGCCTTACAACGACGCCGTGGAAATCACTCCGCCCCGCATGGGCAGAATCCGCCGTTCGACGATTCAAAGCGCTTTTGCCAGAGTGTTGGGACATATCAACCCGTTCGACGATCCCTCATGACCGCCGTCATTGAAATTCCCGGTTCCATCGCCTCATGGATGGAGAACCCGCTCGTCCACAACATCATCCGCAGCGGACTGGTCCTGCTCATCGGCCTGCCGCTGGCCGCCCTCGCCGCGCGCGTGGTTTACCGCGTCGCGGCGGTGCGTTTTTCCGCGCAGGCGGGACTGATGCTGTCACGCGCGGTGCGCTGGATCCTCTTTGCGGTGATTCTGGCCACCGTGCTCAACCAGTTCGGCGTCAAGCTCGGCGCAGCCCTCGGCGCGGCGGGCATTGTCGGCATCGCCGTGGGTTTCGCCGCCCAGACCTCGCTGTCCAACGTGATCAGCGGCTTCTTTCTGTTAGGAGAGAAACCCTTCGTGCTGGGGGACCTGATCGAGGTCGATGGCGTCACCGGCCTGGTGGACAACATCGGGATGATTTCCGCCAGCCTGAGGACACTCGACAACCGCTCGGTGCGCATTCCCAACGAGACGCTGGTGAAATCCAAGGTGATCAACATCACCCGCAATCCGATCCGCCGTTATGATCTGGAAATCGGCGTGTCCTACAACGAGGACATCGATCATGTGATGCGCGTGCTGCGCGAGACGGCCGAGGCAAACGAACACTGCCTCGATGAGCCGGGCCCGCTGGTCCTGTTTGTCGGATTCGGCGATTCCTCGATCAATTTCCTGCTCGGCGTGTGGATGGCCAGGGAGGATTATCTGGTGGCCCGCAACACGATCGCACGCGATGTGCGGCAGTCATTTGCCAGGGAAGGCATCGAAATCCCCTTCCCACACCGCGTGCTGGCGGGTGGCAAGGCGGCCGCGCCGGTCGATGTCAGGACCGACCGTCGGGAAAAGAAAACCCCGAATTGAAGAGACAGATTGCGCCCGGGCGGGTTTTAAGCGACAACAAGTCACCCGCTCATGTCGCAACTCCTGCTCGAACCCGCCCGCCGCACCGGATGCGAAGACATTCCCGCGCTCACCGAGGTGCTGCTATCCGCAGCCCAGCGCCAGCGCTCGCCCATTGATGACGTGCTGGACGCCGGGGTCGTCGATGAGGAGCGCTACATGCGCGAACTTGCCGCGGATCTGGGCATGGAATGGCTCGACATCATCCCGATTGCCGAGGTTCCGCTGCCATTGCGCGAGGCCTGCGGTCCCCGGATCGCGCTGCGCCACCGCCTGCTGCCGGTGGAAATCACCGGCGAGGGCGACCACAAACGCCTGAAACTCGCCACCTTCGATCCCTTCAACCTCGTCGCCCGCCAGGCCGCCGCCCAGGAGCTCACGCTGCCCATCGACTGGTGCATGACGTCCCGCAAGCGCCTGCACGAGGCGCTCCGCCGCCTCTACGGCGTGGGTGCCGACACCTTCGAGCAGATCCTCGAAGGCCGGGATTTCGACTACGACCACCTCGAAACAGGCGAGGACGAGGCCAACGTCATCGACCAGGACGACGACGAGGAGGCCAGCGTGGTCAAGTTCGTCAACCAGATCATCCGCGAGGCGCTCGACCAGCGGGCGACCGACATCCACGTCGAGCCGCTCGCCACCAACCTGCGCATCCGCTACCGCATCGACGGCCGCCTGATCGAGATCGCCGTGCCGGAAAACATCAAGGCGCTGCAAAGCTCGGTGATCGCCCGTTTGAAGATCATGGCGCGCCTTGACATCGCCGAGCGCCGCGTGCCGCAGGACGGCCGGATCAACCTGCAGTTCGAAGGCGCCACCATCGACGTCCGCGTCGCCACGGTGCCCACCGTCGAGGGCGAGAGCGTTTCGCTGCGTCTGCTCAACCAGGAGAAATTCAACCTCGCCAAGCTCTCGATGGAGCCCTTCGTGCAGAGGAAGATCGAGCAGTTGCTGCACCTGCCCAACGGCATCATCCTGATCACCGGCCCCACGGGTTCGGGCAAGTCCACCAGCCTTTACTCCTTCCTCAGCGAGGTGAACCACCCCGAGCGGCGCATCGTCACTGTCGAGGATCCGGTGGAAAACAAACTTCCCGGCGTGATGCAGATCGCCGTGAAAAGCGAGATCGGCCTGACCTTCGCCAACGCGCTGCGTTCGATCCTGCGCGCCGATCCCAACATCGTGATGATCGGGGAAATCCGCGACCTTGAGACGGCGGAAATCGCCATCCGCGCCTCCCTAACAGGTCACCTGGTGTTCTCCACCCTCCACACCAACGACGCGATGGGCGGCATCAGCCGTCTGGTGGACATGGGCGTGGAGCCCTTCCTCGTATCCGCCGCCGTGCGCGCCTTCCTCGCCCAGCGCCTGGTGCGCCGCCTGTGCCCGCACTGCAAGGTGCCGCGCGCGATCACCGACGAGGACAAGCGCAACCTCGGCATCCCGCTCGACATCCCCGGCATGCCCTATTCCACCAAGGGTTGCGACCGCTGCCGCGGCACCGGGTTCTCCGGCCGTCTCGCGATTTACGAGGTGATCCTGCTGACACCCGCGATGCAGGAACTCGTCGCCCACAGCGCGCCCGCGCCCAAGATGCGCGAGCAGGCCTTCCGCGACGGCTATGTGCCCATGCGCACCTACGGCTGGTTCAAGGTGATGCAGGGCATGACCACCATCGAGGAAGTCATCTCCGTCACCTCCTCCGACATCGGGGGAGGGGATTGAATCTGAAATCTCAAATTTGAAATTTCAAATCAACGATGCCCGTCTTCGCCTACAAAGCCCTCTCCACCAAAGGCGCCGTCACCACCGGTGAGATCGATGCCGCCGACCGCCCGGAGGCGCTGCGGCTGTTAGACAAGAAGGGCCTGCAGCCGGTCAATCTGCGTGAAACGTCCGCCGCCGTTCCCGCGCGCAAGACCAATGGCAAGTCCAAGGAAGGCGAGCCGCTGCGCCAAACCGGCAAGGCCGAGGCCGCCGAGGACGCCATTCCGGAAGGTCCGATCAAACTCAAGCGCCAGGAGGTGGTGCTTTTCACCGAGGAACTCTCCGACATGCTCAGCGCCGGCCTCCAGCTGGAGCCCGCGCTCAAGTCGATGGAGAACCGCCAGGAACTCGGCAACCTCAAGGCGGTTTCCTACAAAATCCGCCAGATTGTCAGGGACGGCGTCAACTTTTCCGCCGCGCTCAAGAAGGTCAGCCCGAGTTTCGGGCCGCTGTATTGTTCGCTGGCCGCCGCGGGCGAGGCTTCCGGCGCGCTCGACACCATCCTCAAGCGCCAGGCGCACTATCTCAAGACGCTCGCCGAACTCCAGAGCCGCCTGATCCTCGCGATGATCTATCCGGCCTTCCTCGTGTTTGCCGGCATCGGCGTTTCGATCGTTTTCGTCACCACCCTCATTCCACAGCTCACCTCGCTCATCGAGAGCACGCCCGGCGGCAAAATCCCGCTGGGCGCGGCCATCCTCATCGGCGCATCCGACTTCATGACCAAGTGGTGGCTGGTCATCGTGCTCGTGCTCATCGCCGCGGGCATCTTCTTCAAGGCATGGAAGGACAACGACGCCAACAAACCCGCGTGGGACCGCATGAAGCTCCGGCTTCCGCTCATGGGCCGCGTCATCACCAGCCGCTTTTACGTCCAGTTCCTCGAAACCATGGCCAACCTCGTCGGCAACGGCCTGCCGCTGCTGCGCGCCCTCGAACTCTCTCGCGACGCCACCCAGAACCGCTCGCTGCGCGCCGCGCTCGACCAGGTGATCGACCAGGTCGGTGACGGTCGCTCGTTTTCCAAAGCCCTCATCCGCAACGGCTCGTTTCCACCACTGCTCATCGACATGATCGCCGTCGGCGAGCAAACCGGGAAAATCGACCAATCGCTGCGCCGCGCCGCCGAGCGCTATGACAAGGAACTCAACAAGGACTTGCAGCGCATCATGGCGCTGATCATGCCCACCGTGCTCATCATCATGGCCGGCCTCATCGGCACCATGGCCTACCTGATGATCACGGCGATCTTCCAGACGATCTCGAATCTCGGGTAAGCTGCCGTTCTCTCAGCCAGAGGAAGATCACCGGCGTGACGATGAGGATGTGGATCAGGCTGGAAATCATCCCGCCAATCACCGGAGTGGCCAGCGGTTTCATGACTTCGGCGCCCTGGCGGGTGCTCCACATGATGGGCAGCAGGCTGGCGACGGTGGTGGCCACGGTCATCACCTTGGGACGCAGGCGCAGCTTGGCGCCGTCCTTGACCGCCTGGACGAGGTCGGCGCGGGAGAACCGCTCGCCGAGTTCGGCCATCTTCGCTTTCACGCTTTCCTCCAGATAGACCACCATCACCACGCCGGTTTGCACGGCGGTGCCGAACAGCGCGATGTAGCCGACCCATACCGCGCCGTTGAAGTTGTAGCCTAACAATTTTTGCAGGATCACGCCGCCGCTCAGCGCGAAGGGCACGGCGAGCATGACGTGGGCGGCTTCCTTGCCGCTGCGGAAAACCATGAAGAGCAGCACGAAGATCACCAGCATGACGACCGGGAAAACCAGTTGCATGGTTTTCGCGAAGCGGCGTTGGTTTTCGTATTCGCCGGTCATCTTCCAGGTCAGGCCCTCCCAGTTCACGGTCTTGAGCTTCGCCTCGACCTCCTGGACGAATCCGCCGAGGTCGCGGTCTTCGACGTTTGCCTGCACATAACTCCGGAGCTTGCCATTCTCCGAGGCGATTTCGTTGGCGCCGATGCTGCGGGTGATTTTCGCCACCATGCCGAGCGGGATATAGGGTGTGTCGAAACCATCGCCACCGCCAGCCACGGACGCGGCAGCGGGTGCACCCATGCCACCGCCCATCCCGCCTCCGCCTGGCGCGGCGGCAGCCGGCGCGCTCATGCCGGGTTTGGCCGCGATGAGGATGCGGCTGAGTTTTTCGATGTCGTCGCGTTCGCCGCGCTCGACGCGGATCTGGATGGGGAAGCGCTGGCGGCCTTCGATGGTGGTGCTGACATTCTTGCCGCCGATGGAGATTTCCACCGCATCCAGCACATCCTTGGCGCTGAGGCCGTAACGCGCCATCGCGGTGCGGTCCACCTCGATGTTGAGGTAGGGTTTGCCCTGCACGCGTGAAGGTGAAACACCGGCCGCGCCCGGGATTTCATTGATGAGTTTTTCGATCTCAAACGCCTTGCGCTGGATATCGTCGAGGTTGTCGCCGTAGATCTTCACGCCGACCTGCGCGCGGATGCCGGTGTAGAGCATGAGGATGCGGTTTTCGATCGGTTGGAGAAACGCGGGCACGTAGCCGGGAACCTGTTTCATCTTTTCCGTCAGTTCGGCTTTGAGTTTCTCCATGGTCATGCCGTCACGCCATGCGGGGTTGCGCTTCACGCGGAATTTCCCGTTGGGGATGTATTCCGGTTTGAGCAGGATGGTGGTCTCCAGCATCTCGGTGGGCGCGGGGTCGGTGGCGGTCTCGAATCTTCCCAGCTTGCCGGCGACGGTTTCCACCTCCGGAGTTTCGGCGATGATCCTGTCCTGCCATGACATCACGCGCTGGATTTCCTTGAGTCCGGTTTTCGGCATCATCACGGGCATGTGCAGCAGGCTGCCTTCGTTGAGCGGCGGCATGAACTCCCTGCCGAATCCGGTGACCAGATCCGCCGTGCGCGAAAATCCGGCGTCGCGGATGCTTTTGACTGTCGCGCGCGGCAGACCGAAGGCGATGAGCAGGCAGAAACCCAGCAACAAAACCGCCGCGCCGACGACCGTCTTGCGATGGTTGAGCGCCCAGCCGAGGGCGGGATCGTAAATGCCCATGAGGAACTTCATCACGATGTTGCGGTCCTCCTCGTGATAGGGCCCGCGGACCAGGATCGAGCACAGCACGGGAACCAGCGTCACCCCTAACAAGGTCGCGCCGATCATCGCGAAGGTCTTGGTGAAGGCGAGCGGGTGGAACAGTTTTCCCTCCTGCCCGGTGAGCGCGAAGACCGGGATGAAGGCGAGGATGATGATCGCCATCGCGAAAAAGATCGGGCGGCCCACCTGCTTGCTGGCGGATAGCGTGGTCTCCCATCGTTCGGCCGCGGTGAGCGCCCGGCCCTTTTCCTTCTCCTCCGCCTCGCAATGCCGGATGACGTTTTCCGTCACCACGATCGCGGCGTCCACCAGCACACCGATGGCGATGGCGATGCCGGTGAGCGACATGATGTTGCTGGTGATGCCGAACTGCTTCATCAGCAGGAATGAGATGAGAATCGAGATCGGCAGCGGCAGCGTGACGATGAGGATGCTGCGGAAGTGCCACAGGAAAATGACGTGGGCGAGGGTGACGAGGATGATTTCCTCGACGAGCGCGTGCTTGAGCGTGTCGATGGTGCGGTCGATCAACGAGCTGCGGTCATAGAACGGACGAATCGTGACGCCGGGCGGAAGGCTCGGTGAGATCCCGGCAATCTTTTCCTTCACGCGCTCGATGACGGCTTTCGCGTTTTCACCAGTGCGCATGACCACGGTGCCGCCGACGGCTTCGTAGCCGTTCAAATCCAGCGTGCCGCGGCGGTAATCGCCGCCGATCTGGATGGTGGCGATGTCTTTGAGATAGATCGGCGTGCCGTCCACCGCCTTGACGGTGACGAGTTCAAGGTCTTGCGGACTGGTGACGAGTCCCACGCCGCGCAGGACGAATTCCGCGCCGTTTTCCTCCACGGTCTTGCCGCCGACATTGAGGTTGGCGTTCTGCACGGCGGTCATCACCTCCATGAGCGTGATGTTCGCCGCCCGCATTTTGGTGGAGGAAAGCTCCACTTGATACTGCTTCACAAAGCCGCCGATGCTGGCGACTTCCGCCACACCCTGCACGCTGGCGAGATCGTAACGGATCTTCCAATCCTGAAGCGAGCGCAGCTGCGCGAGGTCGTAGCCGCCATCGGGAGATTTCGCGGGATCCACGTGCAGGTAATACTGATAGACCCAACCGAGACCGGTGGCATCGGGCCCCAACTGCGGAGTCACGCCCTCGGGCATCTGGCCCTGGAGGTAATTCAAGCGTTCGAGCACCCGGGCCCGGGCGAAGTAGGTGTCCACTCCATCCTGGAAGATGATCGTGACGAGCGAAAACCCGAACATCGAGGTGGCGCGCACCTCTTTCACTCCGGCAAGCCCCTGCAATCCTGTCGATAGCGGAAATGTCACCTGGTCCTCCACTTCCTGCGGACTGCGGCCCATCCAATCGGCATAGACGAGCACCTGGTTTTCCGTGAGATCCGGAATGGCATCCACCGGGGTGAGGTAAACGGCGCGGATTCCGAGCGCGACGATCAGGAGCGAGGCGCAGACGACGAGGAAGCGGTTGCGCAGACTCCATTCGATGAGTTTTTCAATCATGATCTATCAGGGTTTGATTTCCTTTCCGCATTCGAGCATCTCCGCGCCGAAGAAGGGATTGGCCATGGCGCGTCCGCCGGTCTGGATCCAGCGGGCCTTCTTGGACACGCCAGGTATGGCATCGTCCACCATGGCGCATTCGTAGATTTGGAATTCCGGCGTTTGTCCGGCTTTCCGCAGCGGTTCGAGCGCGGCGGTGGCCGTTACCGAGAATTTGTGGAAGGCGGTGCGCGCGCTCTTCAGGTCGTCGAAGCCGTGAAAATGGCGGGATTTGTCGAGATCGTCGAGATTCTCCACGGCCGGACTGAGCAACTTCACCATCTCACCCGTCACGTTCATCGCCGGTTCGCTGGCCTTGTTGAATCCCGCGAGATCGTCCTTGGCGAGCGCGGCGGCCATGGCATCGGCCACCTTGATGAATTCCGCGATGGATTGCTTCTGCTCTTCATCCAGTGCGGTCTGTGCGCTGACGGGCTTGGTTTCCTCCGGCGGAGTCATGAACGCACGGTTCATCTCCGCCTGGCCGTCGATGAGCAGGTTGCCGTTGGTGACGACCGCGTCACCCTCCTTCAGACCTGATAGAACCTCGATGTGGGTGTCACCGCGGCGTCCGGTTTTCAAAACGGCCTGTCCGTAAGCCCCGCCGCCCTGGTCAATGTAGACGACGGCCTGTGGCCCGGCTTCGATGACGGCCGAGCGTGGAACGGTGAGCACGGCAGGCGCTTCGAGTTCCACCATGCCATCGGCGTAGAGGCGGTGCAGCAGTTCGCGGCGGCCGTTGACGAGCGGGTTGGGAAGTTCGACGCGCACCTTGGTCGAACGCGTGGCTTCGTCGAAGTTCGGATCGATGAAGGCGATTTTTCCGACGAAGGATTTGTCAGGCAGAGCTGGAGTGGTGACGGTGACCGACTGGCCTATCCTGATCCAAGGCATGTCCTGTTCGTAGGCGCGGAACATGAACCACATCGTGGAGAAGTCCGCGATTTCGAACAGTTGCTGGCCGGTGGCGACGTATTGGCCTTCGTAGATCGATTGCGCGACGACGGTGCCGCTGATGGGCGCGAGAATCTGCGAAGTGAGGGCATCGGCGGGTTTTTGATCGAGTGCCTCGATCTGCGCCGGGGTGAGTCCCATCTGGCGCAGGCGGAGTCCGGTGTTTTGCTTCAACTCGCCGCCGAGTTGGCGGTATTCGCGTTCCGCCTGGAGCAGCGTGGGACTGTAGAAATCCGCGAGTGGCTGGCCCTCGGTAACTTCCGCGCCAATGTAGTTCACATACAACTTGTCGATGCGGCCGTCCACGTAGGCGGACAGCACGCGGTGGCGCATTTGATTGTCATCGATGGTGCCTGAAACGCTCAGGGTGCGGACGAGCGGCCGGGTTTTCGCCTCGACGGTCCGCACGTGCAGCACCTGGATTTGGTTCTGGGTGAGGGCGACGATGTTCTCGCCTCCGGCGTCATCGAAACCCTTGTCGCCCTCGTAAACGGGAGTGAGCTCCATGCCGCAGATCGTGCAGCGGCCGGGTTTGTCGCTCTTGATCCACGGGTGCATGGCGCTCTGATAGTAGAGGACCTTGCGTTCGCCGGTGGCGGCGCTTGAGGCCGCGGCTCCGGTTTTCTTGAGGGCAAACCAGGTGCCTGTCGCGGCTAACAGCGCGGTGATGAGGATGGTGAGGAATGTTTTCATGGCATTAACGGTTGGGGACCAGGGTGTGGAGTTGTTCGAGCGCGGCGAGTTGCATGGCGATCATGCGGCGTTGTTCGAGGCGGATGGCGTAAAGGGTGCGGGCGGAGTCCAGCAGGTCGGTTAGAGGGGCCTTCGAGCTGATCCAAGCGGCCTCGGTGGTTTGGCTGGCTTTGAGCGCCCTGTCATGGATTTCACCGGAGTAGGCGCGGGCCTGGGCGGCGGCGTTGGCGGCCTCGGTGGCAGCCATCGTGACCATGCCGGCGATCTCGCGCCGCATGGTTTCCACATCGCTTGCGGCGGCGAGTTCGCGGCTTTTCGCGGCGTCGATCTTCGCCTTGTAGGCCGGATCGTTGAACCATGGCAGGCTGAGTTTCACACCGAGCGTGGTGCTGCGGATATCTCCTGTTTCGGAGTAGAGTTTCGTGTCCACGCCGACGGCGACTTCGGGCAGGCGCTCGCGGTCGGCGATGCGGGCGTCCGCGTTGGCGGCGGAGACCATTTCCTTCATGGAACGAACCTTGGGATTCGCATGCGGGATGCGGGCGACCTCGGCACTGGCAACCGGCACGGGTGGAGGAGAGGCGGGAAGTTTCAACACGGGCCACGGTGAATCCAGTGGTCGTCCGAGCGTGATGTTCAGCAATCTTGCATAGCCTTCGCGGCTGCGGCGGGCGGCATCAAGCATCTGCTGTTCCTTCGCCAACTCGGTTTCCATGCGGAGCGCGTCGGTGCTGGAACCCATCGGATCGGCGGCCATTTGTTTGGCGTTATCGACCATCGCGGCCATCCAATCGACCTGGGCCTGTTGCAGGGTGATGGATTCGTCCGCAAGCGCGAGTTCGATGGCGGCTCTGGCGGCTTCGGCACCGGCACTCAGCGCGGCATTGCCGGAGTTTGCGATTTCGGCACGGTGCATGGCCTCCATCTTCGCACGCTCCGCGGCGAACATGCCGGGTTTCGGCAATGCCTGTTCGAAACCGATCATGACGTCGCCGTCGTCAGCGCGCATCATTTCCTTCGCGCCCATGAAGCCGACGCCGATCATGGGATCGTTCCACAGGCGCACGCCGCGGACTTCGTGTGCGGCGGCTTGGGCCTTGTATTTTCCGGCGACGGCCGCCGGGTGGGAGCGGGCCGCCTCGGACCTCAAGCCGGAGAGCAGTCCGTCATTCAGGAGCCGTGATTCACCCGCATGAAGCAGGCTTCCGGCCACGGCAAGGCCGGCAAGAAGATGTTGATAAGAGTTCATGAGTCATGGTCGTTGGAGTTGGGTTCCAATGATCCGCTCTAACAAAGCCGCCGGAGTGGCGGAGACGAGCGGACGCAATTCGCCTGGGAAAGGCGGCGACTCAGATGACAAATGAACAGAACGCCACCGACAGGCGCACGCCGGCGTAGCCGCCTGACGGGCCTGCGACCGGTGATGCTTCCACGGCGGGGGAGGGATGGTTTCCGGCGAGAGATTCGACTGAAACCCGGGTGTCACCGGCCTTGGCGGCCGGCAGTTTCAAGACACTTCCGGAGTCGGGAACCAGCGGAGCGGGTTTTTGTTCCGACTTGCCGTTTTTCGCGCAAGGGCAGGAATCCGCGCCCTCACAGCATGCGCAGGACGTTCCGTGTGAGGCGCATGGCGACGCGGCAGCCGCAGCAGGCAAGACTTGGGCGAGCTGGAAAACCAGCCCGAGGATCAAGGTGATGACGGCTTTGACGTTCATGTCTGGGGTGAGAGTAGCGGATAATGGGGCTCTTCCAAGAATTTACTCGGTTTGGGCATTCCATGCCGCCGATTTGGGAACATCTGCGGATGGGTGGGAGCTTATTTCTTCTCTTCGAGCTTCTTCAGATACTTTTCAGGCTCCTTGTTGAACTTCTTCAGGCAGCTCTTGCAGCAGAGTTTGATCTCCTGGCCCTCATGCACGAAGACATAGGGTTTGCCCATTTCCCCGAGTTTTTCACCGGAGACAATGCATGTGTCGGGTTTGTAGGGCTTCACTTCCTCTTTTTTCGCCGTCTCGGCAGCGAAGAGCGACGGGGAAACAAGCAGGGCGAGGGCGGTGAGGATGGATATGGTTTTCATGAGTGGAATGGTCGGTTCATCCGGTGTATGTCCGGCGGGCGGCGAAACCCTTGTGTTCATTTCATTTTTCTCAACGAAGCTTGAGATTCCGCAGCCGCAGGGCGTTGGAAATCACCGACACGGACGACAAGGACACCGCCGCGCCAGCGATGGTCGGGCGATGTCCCACTCCGGGATATTCCTTGTGGGCCTTGAACACCGCTTTCATGGATTGATAAGCCGCCGCGTTTTCAAACCCTTGAAAAAACCAGCAGCCTGCCAAGCGGGCGGAAGCCGCCTGTCACGCATCATCCCCGGAGTTCCTTCAACTGCTCCCTGAGGATCTGGCGCGCGCGGTAAATCCGGGTTTCCACGGCTTTGACGCTGCAGCGGCTGAGTTCCGCGATCTCCGCGTAGCCGAGGCCTTCGTAGATGAAAAGCGTGAGGGCTTCCCGCAGGTCGGGTGCCAGCGAAAGGATGGCGCGCCGCACGGCGGCGGAACTTTCGCTGTTGATTGCGGCGTCACCCGGAGACGGGTTGGGGTCTATGGGTTCGGGCCAGGCATCCGTGCCGTCCGGCTCCGATGCATCCAGTGACACCGTGGGGTGGCGGGATTTCCAGCGCGAGTGGTTGCGCGCGAGATTGGCGGCGATGGCAAAGAGCCATGTGCTGAAATTGCCCTGCGGCTTGTATCTATCGCGCGCCAGATAGAGCTTCACGAAGGTCTCCTGGGCGAGGTCCACCGCGGTTTCGCGCTGACCGGTCATACGGAAAAGAAACGACGACACGCGAGCGCTCCAACGCGTGATGAGCGTGTTGAGCGCCAGGTCATCGCCTGCGGCGAGGCGTGACATCAGTTCGGAATCGGAGTCTTCCATGTGAGACAGCCCGTTTGCTAGTCCTTGTGGCAACCCGGCTTGCCGCCGGTGCTTGATGAGTCCAGCGCGTATGGAATCATGGTTTCCAGATAGCGCGCCGCCTGCCCGTCATCGAGCAATGCTGCCGTCTGATAGAGATGCTCCAGCATTTTCTCCTGACATTCGGCATGGACGCGCGCGTGGTGTTGGATGGCTGCGGTGAGTTCCGGAGTGATGCCGCGTCCGCTTTGCGCGAGGGTTTCGAGTTTGGCGTGGGCCGCGGAGATGTGACGGCACATCTCCGCGCAAACCGGCCGGTAGGCGGTGTGCAACCCGCTCGCTTGGCGGAACTGCGCTTCGGTCAATTTCAATTCCGTGCGCAGCCATGCCAGCTCGGGCATGCTGTCGAGCAGGATCTCGCTGTGTGCCGACTGCCGGTGCGATCGCGCGACCACAAATGCGGCGGCACCCGCGGCCAGCGCCAATATGAGAATCAGCAGCCCCCTTTTCATCAGCGGTGGGTTTGGGCGAACGGGCTGATGGATTGGATGTAAGACATTTCGCCCTGCGGTGCCGGATTTCCGGATTCCAGCCCGGCCCATACGCCGGCGGCGAGCATCACGGAGCAAGTGGCGAGGGCGACCGGAGGAAGTGCCAGCCAGTTGAAAAACCGCTCGGCGAGCAGTCTGAGGCGCGGTTTCCACGCCTTGGCTTCGGCCGCCTCGATGCGCAGCCAGACCTCGCGCCGGAATCCGGCAGGTGGAGTGACTGTCGTTTGCGCGGACCCGAGCAGTTGATCCAAGTCAGAGTCGTTCATGATCGTTGGCGGAATGGTCCGCCGCCAAGTCATACCCCGGCGGGCGGGAAACCCCCCGGAATTTTCGCGGACGGGCGTCAATTTTCCAAAATCTCCACCTCATAGCCGTCGGGGTCGGTGACGAAGGCCATCTTGCGGGCACCGGAGGAAAATTTCTCGCGCCAGCCGGAGGGCCAGATTTCGATGCCGGCCTTTTCCACCTTGTCGCAGTATCCGATGATGTCCGGCACGCCGAGACAGGTGTGCATGAGGTCTTCCGGGCAGGTGGCGGTGTAGTCCGGAGAGTGGCAGAGTTCGAGGAACACGTCGTTTCCGGGCAGCGTGAGGAAGGCGAGGCGGTTGCCTTGGGGCGAGTCCTTGGATTCGCGCAGGATGTAGCCGAGATGCCCGTAGAAGGCGATGGACTTTTCGAGATCGCGGACGCGGATGCGGGTGTGGAGGAAGCGGATCATGTCCGGCAAAGATGCAACGAATGAGCGGATTTGCAAACCGCGATCTCTCCCGTCAAATTCCCCGCATTCTGACTGGTTTTCCGGCCGCTGCCGGAAAACGGGCTTCCCTAATCGCGGCGGTTCTGCCATCTGCGGCATTCAAAATCGATTTCACGATGAAACGCATCTTTCCCAGTGAGGGCAAAAAACGCTTCGGCGGACAGTTGCGTCATTACCACCGCACGGGAGGGCAGAACCGCCGGACATGGGACGAATGGGTCGATGGCGACGCGTCCCGACCCGTCTCGAAAGGGAAATGGCTGAAGATTCTCGGCATCCTGCTGGCGTTTCTCGCCCTTGGCGGGATTGTCGCCGGACTCTTCATTGAATTGCGCTGAGGCCTCTTGCCCGCAAGTGTGAGGCAGGGAGGTATGCGGCTTTGACAAGTCCTGCGGGCCCATGCAGTTTTCCCGCCCGCCGGGAACCAACGGCGGCATCTTCGCCATGGGAAAAAGCCTCTTCCAAAAAGTCTGGGACGCGCACACGGTCGGCACGCTGGCCGACGGCCGCACGCAATTGTTCATCGGCACCCACCTCATCCACGAGGTGACCTCGCCGCAGGCCTTCGGCATGCTGCGCGACCTGGGGCTGAAGGTGAAGTTTCCGCAACGCACCTTCGCCACCGTCGATCACATCGTGCCGACCATCGATCAGGACGCGCCGCAGGATCCGCTTGCCGCGGAAATGATGCTGGCGCTGCGCAAGAACGCGGATGACTTCGGCGTCACCTACTTCGACCTCGCCTCCGGCAAGCAGGGCATCGTCCACGTCGTCGGCCCCGAGCAGGGGATCACCCAGCCGGGCACCACGATCGCCTGCGGCGACTCGCACACCGCCACCCACGGGGCCTTCGGAGCGATCGCCTTCGGCATCGGCACCACCCAGGTGCGCGACGTGCTTGCCTCCCAAACGTTGGCACTCGAAGCCCTCAAGGTGCGCCGCATCGAGGTCAACGGCGATCTCCGCCCCGGCGTGTATGCCAAGGACGTCATCCTCCACATCATCCGCCTGTTAGGTGCGAAAGGCGGCATCGGCTATGGCTACGAATATGCCGGCGATGTCTTCGACCGCATGTCGATGGAAGAGCGCATGACCGTCTGCAACATGTCCATCGAAGGTGGCGCGCGCTGCGGTTATGTCAACCCGGACGCCAAGACCGTCGCTTACCTCAAGGGCCGCCCGTATGTGGACATGAGCGACTTCGACGCCACCGCCGCGCGCTGGCTTTCCTTCGCCTCGGACAAGGACGCGCATTACGACGACATCGTGCGCATCGACGCCGCGGACATCGAACCCACCGTCACCTGGGGCATTTCCCCGGATCACGGCATCTCCATTTCCGAAACCATCCCCGATCCCGCGAAGGCCGCCACGCCGCAGGAAAAGGCCACCATCGAGGAAGCGCTCGCCTACATGAAACTGCCCGCCGGCACGCCGATCAAGGGCGTGAGAATCGACGTCGCATTCATCGGTTCCTGCACCAACGGACGCATCTCGGATTTCCGCGAGGTTGCGAAATACATCAAGGGCCACAAGGTCGCTGCCGGAGTGAAGGCCATCGTCGTCCCCGGTTCGCAGATCGTCGCCATCCAGGCCGAGAACGAGGGCCTCGACAAAATCTTCACCGATGCCGGCTTCGAGTGGCGCGGCGCCGGTTGTTCGATGTGCCTCGCGATGAATCCCGACAAGCTTGTCGGCGACCAACTGTGCGCCTCGTCATCCAACCGCAACTTCAAGGGCCGCCAGGGCTCGCCCACCGGCCGCACCGTGCTGATGTCGCCCGTGATGGTCGCCGCGGCCGCCATCAACGGCCACATCTCCGACGCTCGCGAGCTTTTCCACATTGAGCAGCCCGCCGCGGTGGCTTAAGCTTTCGCCACCATGTCAACTTCCGCCCACAAGCTGCCGGTCACCGCCGCCGAGTATCTCGAAGGGGAGCTCCGCGCGGAAACACGCCACGAATTCGTGGACGGGCGGATCTATGCCATGTCCGGAGCAAGCCGCAGGCACAACGAAATTTGCCTCGATCTCGCATCCAGTCTGCAAAACCACCTCCGGGGTGGTCCTTGCCGCACTTACATCGAGGCTGTGAAAGTCCAGATCGCCGACGACATTGGTGAAGCCTACTATTATCCCGATGTCTTCGTCGCTTGCGAACCGGGTGATGACGATTCGCATGTCGTCCACAATCCCAAGCTGATCATCGAGGTTTTGTCGGAATCCACCGCGCGCATCGACCGCAGTGACAAGCTCACGAACTACAAGCGCATTCCCACCGTCGAGGAGATCGTCCTCATCGAGCAGGACTGGCCGGAGATCCTCGTTTTCCGGCGTTCCGAACGTTGGAAAAGAAATCTCCACACGCAATTCGAGACCATCGTACGCCTCGACTCCATCGGCTATGCCGCGCCGCTCGCCGCGTTCTATCAGAGCAACCCCTTTCCGGATGACGTCCAGCGTCCGTGGTATCACCTCAACCGCATTGAAGACTAGCATCATGAAAGGCCTCCTCACACTCGCCATCCGCCTGATTGCCCCGCTCGCCGCTCTGGCATGCCACGCTTCCGCCGATCAGGCGGCCGCTCCGCCCGACAGGCCGCTTCTCTGGAAAATCGAGTCGGAATCACTCCAAAAACCGTCGTATCTGTTCGGCACGATCCATCTTGCGACTCCGCGGATCGCCCGACTCCATCCGGCCGCCGAACGTGCTTTCGCACAGGCGGACGCCGTGTTCACCGAAATCCCGTTGGATGCCAAAACGCAGCTTGGCGCGGCGGCGCTGATGATGCGTGACGACGGCAGCAAGCTTTCGCAGTCGATCGGTGAGGACACGATGGCCAAGCTCGATGCGGCGCTCAAGGGCATCAACCCGGCATTCACCGCGGAACTTTTCGAACCGATGAAAACCTGGGCCGTCGCCACGGCCGTCGTCATGCTTCCCCATCAACTCAAGGGCGGGAAAAGCCTCGATCAACTGCTTTGGCAACGCGCCACCGAGGAGGACAAGCCCGCATCCGGATTGGAGCAGGTGAAGGATCAACTCGCCGCCTTCGAAGGCGGGCTCAGCGAGGCCGAACAATCGATCTTCCTTCGCGCCACTCTCGAAAACCTCGATCAAGGGGCCGCTATGCTCGATGAAATCATCGCCGCTTATGAAACGGGGGATGAAAAAACCATCGGCGACCTGATGGTCCGCTCCATCCGCGATTTCGGGGTAAACGAACAGGAGCGCGCCATCGGCACGCGGCTGTTGAAGCGCCTGCTCACCGATCGTGATGTCACCATGGCCGCAACCATCGACGGGCACCTCGAAAAGCAGCCCGGCAAAAGCCATTTTTTCGCCGTGGGAGCCGCCCACCTCATCGGTGACACCAGCATCCGCAAACACCTCGAAACAAAAGGTTACCGCATCACCCGCATCACCGAATAATCATCCTCCAACCCCATCGCGTTCCCGCCAACGCCAATCCCCAATCACCACCATGGCCCTCGAACCCGTCAAACAAGTCACCGGCCGCGCGGTTTTCATTCCCGGCGCGGATATTGATACCGACCGCATCATTCCCGCGCGCTTCATGAAGTGCGTCACCTTCGACGGACTCGGCGAGTTCGCGTTCTACGATGTGCGCTTCGACTCGGAAACCGGCAGGAAAACCGACCACCCGCTCAATGATCCGCGTTTCGCCGGGGCCTCGATCCTCGTCGCGGGCGTCAACTTCGGTTGCGGCTCGTCCCGCGAGCACGCGCCGCAGTCGCTGAGGAAATACGGCTTCAACGGCGTGATCGCCGAGTCCTTCGCCGAGATCTTCTTCGGCAACTCGACCACGCTCGCCATGCCCTGCGTGATCGCCTCCGCCGCGGACATCGCCAAACTCCGTGATGCCATCGAGGCCGATCCCGCCATCGAGGTGACCATCGATGTGGACCAACTCCGCGTCACCACGTCCGGTGGTTTGGCCTTCCCGGTCACCATGCCGGATTCCGCGCGCGACGCCTTGATTTCCGGCCGTTGGGATCCCATCCAGGAGCTGCTCGACAACGAAAAGGCCATCGAATCCAAGGCCCGCGAACTGCACTACGTCTGAGTGCGGGGCGCGGATGAGTATTTGCCAAAACCGCGGGCCGGGGCCACAATCCCGCATTCCGGAAAATGAGTGCGAACGTGGCCAATGCCCCTGAATCCGTGGTCCTTCCGCGCAGGGAACGTCTGGACCGCTGGCTGCACCGCATGTATTCCCACAGCTCCGGCATCCATCACTTCCTGCACCGGCGGATGCGCCCGGCGGGCACAGCCGTGGGCATCGTGTTCGTTCTGGCCACCTGCCTCGGCATCGGCCATGCCCGCGCGTCGATCTATCAGCTTTTCTCGCTGAGCCTCGCGATGCTCTCCATCGGCCTGCCATGGGCGCTGCTGCGCCGGGCGAAACTCGAGGCGGCGCGCGAGGTCCCGCGCCATGCCACGGCCGGTGTCACGCTGCGCCTTGCCCTGCGCGTCCGCAACCGCGGGCGGCGGCACATCCGCCGCGCATGGCTCGCCGAGACCCCGCCGGACCCGCGGCCCGATGTCGTGGAATTCATCACCCTGCGCGAGCCGGGCGAGGAAGAACGCAACCGTTTCGACCGCTGCTTCGCCTACTTCCGCTGGCAATGGCTGCTGCTGCGCAGGCGGCTGTTTGCCGATGGCATCTCAATGGATGAAATCGACCTCGCCCCCGGACAACAGAAGCGCGTTTTCATCGAGATCACCCCCGCGCGCCGGGGAGTGATCCGCCTGCACGACCTGCGCGTGATGCTGCCCGATCCGCTGGGCCTGTTCCAGAAATGTGTTAGAGTCAGTGCGCCGCCTGTCAGCCTCACGGTGCTGCCGCGCCGTTATCCTCTGCCACCGGTCAGGCTGCCGGGCGGCGGCGCGTTCAAAATCAGCGGCGATGCCAATACCAATGCGATCGGCACCTCCGGCGAATTCGTCGGCCTGCGCGATTACCGCCCCGGCGACCCGCTCCGCCAGATTCACTGGAAAAGCTGGGCCCGCACCGGTCATCCCATCGTCAAGGAACTCGAAGACACGTTCTATCCGCGCTACGGCCTGGTGCTCGACACGCTGTCCACGGACCGCAATGATGATATCTTCGAGGAGGCGGTCTCCGTGGCCGCGTCCTTCGCCGCCGAGATCGACACCAGCGAGTCGCTGCTCGACCTGATGTTCATCAAGAACGAGGCGCACATCGTCACCGCCGGCCGCGGGGTGGAGCGCGCCGAGAAACTTCTCGAAGTTCTCGCCGGAGTCACGCCATCGCGCCGCGGCGGTCACAAGTCGCTGGCCCGGCTGGTCCTCCGCCACAGCGAGGACCTCACCTCGTGTGTGGTCATCCTCAACGGCTGGGACGACTCGCGCGCCGATCTCCTGCGCTCGCTCGCGCTGGGCGGCGTGGTTTGCGTGCCCATCGTCATCGGCCGCGGCGAGCGACCCGCCAACGTGCCCGGCCACTGGCTGGAAAGCGGCCACATCGCCCGCGACCTGAGGCGCCTGCCCGCCAATCTCTGAATCCCCAAGTCCCCGAACCGCCATCAATCCCGCCCACACACCACCCCGGCTTCTGTTAGGAATCTCGCTCCTCTACTGGGGGGCGATGACGGACAGGCCGCTGTTCGGCCTGCTCTTGGCGCTGGTGGTGGAGGGCCGCCACTGGACGCGCGTCCGCTGGGAGTTCGATGACGCGGCCTGCGCCCGCGTCTGGCAGTTCACGGCGATGGGCATTGCGCTGGCGGCCGTGCTCATCTGGCTGGACGGCAGCCGCTACACCGCGCTGCCCAGCCTGCTCTCATGGCTGCCGCCCTTGTTGTTTCCCATCCAGTTCATCCAGTCCTACGGCCTGCGCGACACGCTGCCGCTCAATACCTTTTCGTTTCTGGCCCGCCACCGGCACGAGCGCAACCAGCGCCTCGGACTGATCGAGGAAACCCCGGATTTCAATTTCGGAAACGTGCTGTTCGCCGTGACGATGGTCTCCGCGGCGGTCGGCTCCAGTTCCAGCAACTGGTTGTTTCTTCCCGGCATGGTCGTTCTCACGGGATGGATGCTGGTTTCCGCCGGCCACGGCCGCTTGAGGGTGATGATCCCTCTGCTGCTTGTGACCGGGCTGCTCGCGATGACGGGCAGGTTCGTGCTCGAAAAAACCGAGGAATGGCTCGGTCGCGCCGGTGGTCATGGCCGCAGTGGCTTTGATCCCAATTTCGCCAACACCCTGATCGGGACGGCCGGCGTCGTCCAACAGTCGCCCGATATCGTCTGGCGGTTGCGGCTTGCGCCCGGCAGCGCGCCGCCACGCCTGCTGCGCACCGCCTCGTTCAACACGTTTCTCGGCTCGAATTGGCAGAACCAGCGGGTTTCCATCACCGACTTCCGCGATCTCGACACCCGGCTCATCGGCGAGGATCCATATTATCTGCTCAACGAACACTGGCTCGGCAATGATCCGTCGCTCCTGCCGGCCTTCGCGCTGCGGGGTGCCGCTGCCGCGGAAAGCCCGCTGCCCCTGCCCGGTGACACCGCCGCCCTGCGCGACTTCGCACTCGATGGCGTGGAACAGAACAGTTTCGGCACCGTGCGCGTGTTTCCCAAAAATCCGGTGATCGATGGCATGGTGTTCTGGCGCGGCGGCAACAATCCGGAAACTCCGCCGGTGCCCAAGGAGGACCTGCGCATTCCACTCGCGGAGCGCGAAACGATCCGCACGGTCACCGACTCGCTTGGCATCCGTGCCGAAATCCCCTTGTCCCTGCGACTCGCCCGGATCCGCACGTTTTTCCATCATGAATTCCGCTACACCCGCCGATTGACCATTCGCAATCCGTCCTATCGGGTGGACGGCGCGACTGCCATTTCCAGATTCCTCACCGATTCGCGCGCCGGGCACTGCGAATACTTCGCCACCGCCGCCGCCTTGATGCTGCGCGAGGCGGGCATCCCCGCGCGCTACGCCACCGGATACATGCTCATCGAGCGCGATCCCAAGCGCGGGGGGTTTGTCATCCGCGGCACCCACGGGCATGCCTGGTGCCGTGTCTGGGATGCCGATGCCGGATTGTGGCTTGATTTCGATCCCACGCCGCCCGACTGGACCGCCAGCGTCACCGTCCCGCCCACACTCAGGCAGCGGCTTGGCGACGAACTCAAGCGGCTGCGCGAGGATTTTTTCCTCTGGCGCAACCATCCGGACCACCGCCTTGCCATATCGGGCACCATGATCGGTGTCGGCGTGCTTTTGAGCGTGTTCATCGCCCATCGCCTGTGGCGTTCCCGTCGCCGGCTGGAAGCGCGCTCACGAGTGCCGGGATATGAAGGACCGTTGGTGCGCACGCCTCTGCATCAACTCGAAATCCGCGCCCGCAGGCATCTGGGCGAGCGCCCTCCCGGCATGCCCTTCGCCCGCTGGCTGGAGCGCCTGCGGCCGATCCTCCCCCACGACCGCTGTCTCCATGAGGCCATCGCGCTTCACCAGCGGCTGCGCTTCGATCCCGCCCCGCCCGCGCCCGACGATCAGCAACGGCTCGTCCAACTCGCGGAGGAACTCGGCCGGATGCTCAAACGCGTTGATAAAAACCAGCGGATTCCCCCACATGGGGCGCCCTGATCCGTTTCTCCGCGAATTTTTCCGATCCGAGATTTTCCCTTGTCAAAACCAGGCGCCGCCTCCATATCTCCGCTCCCCGCGCGAGCGGGAATGGTGTAAGGGTAGATGCCCGAGTGGCTAAAGGGGGCAGACTGTAAATCTGCTGGCTAACGCCTACGCTGGTTCGAATCCAGCTCTGCCCACCATTTCATTTTCAATGACTTAGGGAGTCAAAAGGCTCCCTTTTTGTTAGGTTTTTAAAAGTCACTATGCCAATAATGCGCCTATTTTTGAAGGCCGAAATCGGCGGAGCCAAATGATCGACCGGATGTCTCGCTGAATCTGTGAGCGTGAATGTTGAGACTTGAAATCCGTTGGTCCGCAAGTGCTGTGGGGTTAGAGTCCCCCCTGAGGCACTGAATTTCAGTTTTTTATGAGAACTATCTAGCGGTTCATCCAAAATGGTGTGCCGAGGGCGTGCCACTTTTTGAAAGGGTTTTCGGCGGAAGGAGCGGCGAGGTCTGGGCGGCGGGTATGTACGAATTTCCACTGCTATGCTCGCTGAACGATTCGTTGCGACTCGGCACCCATAGCAATGAGCGCGGACCTGAAAGCGCCGTGATCAGGTAGCAAACCAACGCCGACATTTCGGCACCCTGACGCCACTGTGGAGATGATGAATGTGGGGAGTGAGCAAACGCACAACGCCTTCAAATTCCGGGCGAGGCACCCTTGTGGCGATTTTGGAAAAGCGCCGGGTCGTTGACCAGGCGGACCATGAGGCGATTGGCGGAGTCGGCATCCATGAATCGGGATAGCCCGATCTCCAGCACCAGGGGATTTGGCGCTGCCTGAGGCCGGATCTCCAAAAGGATTTCGCAGGCCTCAGAGACGATTTCATCTTCGGTGTAGCCGTCGAAATGCATAGCCCTGACGATCAGGACAAGCGCGACGGCGGTGCTCCTCGAAACCCCTGCCCAGCAGTGAACAAGCAGGGGCTCTCCCGGCATGCTGTCGGCAAAACGGAAGACTTCATCGAGATGTTCCGCTCTCGGCGCGTGAATGAGCTCGCTCTCGTCCATGCCATCCGTGCCGACGACATCGAGGCACAGCATCGTGTGGAATTTGCGAAACCCCGCCGCATTCGGAACAGGCCGATCCGGGGTAGTTCAACCTGGGCACAGACGTGGAGATGGCGTTGGAGCGGTTCGATGAACATTGGACGAATGGGATGTAGGATTCCAGATTCTTCGGAAAACGAAAGGATTCGTTTCAAGCCGATCTTGGATGGTTTGAGAAAGGCCCCGATCTGCCGGGGGGGCGGACCAGTTCATCAGAAAAGCAACACCTCGATCCAGACTCCCCACAGTCAATGCTCAACCCTTTCGGGGTAGATTTTTGCTCCGTTTGGAGTTGCGGGCGAACGGTGAATTGAATACGAATCACTTGAAGATGGTTAGGAAAGACCTTATTGCCACGAGTCAGCTGATTTTGCGTCAATTAGCATGGTTGCTTTTGATGGCTCTGTGCGCATGCCGTTTGCATGCCGCAGACCACATTCTGGCGATTGACGTTTCCGGTTCCATGCTCTGGGACAAGGACGGCAACCGCATCCCCCAGGGCAGCGGGGCGACCTCGCGGATCGACATCGTCAGGCCGGCCCTTCGCAATTACGTCGCCTCATTGCCCGCGGATTCCCGTCTGTTCCTGATCTCGTTCAACAGCGGGATCGTTTCCGAGCGGGAGTTCCTTTTCAGCCGGGCGGGTGACAGGGAAAAAGCGGAAGCGTGGGTCAAGGCGCTGGCACCGCCGCGCGACAGCCAGACCCATCTCTACGCCACCATCCGCCGCGTTCTGCTGAAGGCGAGGGAATACGCCGCATCCTCTGAAGACCAGTGGGTCAACGTGCGGGTCATCACCGATGGCGAGAACGATCACCCGGGTTCGAGCCTGACCCTTCAGCAGGTCCTCGACGGGTTTCCGGAAATCCCCAAAGGTCTGATGCTGCCGGACCTCATCCTCTTGGGCTCGCTCAAGGCGGAATTCATGGGGCCTGTGAATGCGGAGGCGAAGAAAGGGCGCATCAATCCGGTCCTCGACCCGAACTTCGCCGAGGATCCTTTCCCGCCTGTCATCGAATGGGCACCCAGCCCTGCGGTGACCGGCCAGGAAGTGACCTTCTTCGATGCTTCCAAATCCGCCTTCCAGGCACATCGGTGGTTGGTGAACGACCAGCCTGCGGGCGAAGGCAAGTCGGTCAAGCACACCTTCACCCAGCCGGGCCGCTACGTGGTAAGGCTGGAAGTCCAGCGCAAGAGCGGATCCCGCGACAAAGCGCAGGCAATCGTGAATGTCGGAACCAGCCCGGTTCAGGCGGACTTCCATGTGCCAGGCGAAGTGATTGCCGCCCGCCCCGCGGAATTCGTGGATCGCTCAATCGGCGAAATCACCCAGCGCAAGTGGACGGTTGAGGGGAAACCCTCCGGCAATGAGCGCGTTCTCGCTTTCACCTTTGAAACAGAGGGGTCTTACGAGGTCACACTGGAAGTCGCGGGCGACAATGGTCAGAAGGGGACGGCCACCCGGAAAGTCACCGTTCTGCCAAAACCACCGCCCGCACCCATGCCGACCGCCGGCATCCGGATGGTTGGGGAAAAGTTCAAGGTGGGGGAGTCGGTCCAGTTCATGGACCAGAGTGAGGGGCTGGTCGAAAGCTACGTGTGGGATTTCGCAGGCGAGAAAACCAGCTCCGAGAAAAACCCACTTCATTCCTTCAAAACCCCGGGGCAACGGATAGTGCGTCTCGTTGTCAAGGGCCCGGGTGGGCAAGCGGAGACCAGCACAACCATTGAGGTGTTGCCGCCGGGTCCGACGATCAGCGTGACTGCCGACCCATCAAAGGGAACGGTTCCTTTCGAAGTCAGCTTCACCGCCAAGATCGACGGCGCCTACGAATCCATCCAATGGAACTTTGGCGACGGAGAAACCACCAGCGAGGTGAACCCATCCCATACCTATAAGAAGCCGGGCGATTACCAGGTTTCGGTCAGTGTTTCTTTTGTAGGAGCCGATGGCAAAGCAAGTATCACGGCTTCGCCACTGGGCATCAAAGCAAAAGCACCACTTCCCGCATGGGCCAAATACCTGATCGGAGCAGCTGTCCTTTTCTTCATCTGGATCTTCGGTGTCGTGCCGTTCTTCCTCAAACCATGTCTCAGTCTCGCACAAAAAAGACGCGGTTTGGAGTTCTCGCTCAAACCGGACCCGGGTAGCTCGACCACGATGGGTCAGGTATTCCGCGCCCACGGAGCCACCAACTGGTTGTGGCCGCGACGGTTGGCGACGGTTGGTGGTTCCAGTTCCGACGACATCCAGTTGAGGCAGGCAGGATCATCCACCCTTGCAGTGATCCGGCGCGTGCCATTCCAGCAGAGTTTCGTGCTCATTCCGAAGACCGAAAAATCAGTCAAAAAGCGCTCGGAAACCATCAGACTTGGTCAAAAGGCGGTAACCGAAAGTGAAGTGGCCGGCCCAACTCCTCTCACACACGGCGATCAATTCGTCTTTGGCGGCGTGACCGTTGAGTGGCGTGAAAAAGCCTGAACACGAAAAACCATCCCAATCAGACACCCAACCCCCACAAACCATGGCCATACACCCGAGAATTTACATCGGTCTCGGCTCGACCGGAGCCAAGATTGTTTCGAAACTCAAACAGGAACTGGAAAGCCGAGCCGACAAAGAAACATTGGAGTGGACCTATTTCTTGGCCATCACCTCGGAACGGGATCGGGAAAAAGGAGTCGGAAGCGATCTTGATTTCCTTTCCATGTCCTTGGCGGGAAGTTCAAAAACCACAGACGTCGTCGACACCATGGTTTTGAGCCAGCGGCAGGACCCGAGAATTTTGGATGAGACATCCAAGTGGTGGTATTGGGAGGGTAAGGCAGCAAACCGACCGTGGTATCCACCCGTGGATAATTTCACAACCGGCTGCGGCGGAATTCGGGCATGCGGACGACTGCTTTTCCACCGCAGTGATGCGGTGCGACACAAGCTCACGGGCATCCGGGATTATTTTAGTCAAAAATATGCAGAGTTGTCCGCTAGAGATGAAGAACAGGCTGCGGAAATCGGCATGAATGAGATGGTTTGTCGGGTATTTGGACTGCTTGCCGGGGGAACCTGCAGCGGCTTGTTCCTAGATATTCCGTTTCTCATCAAGGATGTGTTCGGTGCGAACACCACGATTGCCGGAACTTACATCCTCGGCGATGTCTGCCAGACAGGAAACATGGAAGCCAGCCGCAACCAGATCCGGGAAGACACCCAGAACCATAATACCGCGTTTGCTTTGTCTGAATTAAGTCTGCTGCAAGGCAGCAATGGTCGACGGACAGTATTGAAGGACGGTCGCTGGCCAAGAACGCTCGGATTGAATGGCAGTTTACCCAACGGGTTGTTTGATACAATGGCTCCGCCGTATTACCGGGTGACTCTCGTGGGCGCGCGCAGCCAAAACGATTTGGCTTTGAATACGCCATGCAGGCGGATGCCCAATTCGGAAATCGTCCCAATACCATCGAGTTGATCGGCATGCTGAACATCAAGATGCCCAAAGCCAAGTTGAGGGCGATCGCCGCGGAAAAAGTCATCACCCGGCTTTCCAGTGACGATTTCTACAACAACGAGCCGGACCGGTATCAGAGTTGCCTGAATCATTTCGAAAACCAGATCCGTTGGGCGGAATTCTACAAGCAGTTCGCCGTGGAAAGCGATGACTCCATCAAGGACGACAGCCGTTACTCCCTCCCGGACAAGGCGGCTGAATTCAATAGGGACTGGCAGGACATGGCCGCATCCCTTGAGGATTATTACGGCCGTTGCCTGAGATTGGAACATCCGGAAGTAAAGGCCAAGATGGAGGATCTTCGTCACAGGCTTGCAGTCGCTCTGGATGAGATCCTGAAGGATTTGCTGGGTGAACTTCCTGACAAGCGGCTCGAAATGGGAACGCTCAAGTATCTGATCAACAGCCTGCTTGGAACGGACGACGGGCCGGGAATCATTACCTAGGCACTTGATGATTGCCGAGCAAGCATTGCCACGACTCGTGACCATATTTACGGACCGGGCGGCACCAAACAGGTTTTTGAAACCACATTGGAGCAATCCGAAAAGGCGTTCCCTTCAAAAATGAACCTGCTGCGCTCCCGGTGGGCCGGCCCCAGGTTGGTCCGCAACTCGCTCACCCGTTATCGGGACAGCATCAGGGATCTGGCGATGCTGACTGCCGGAGAATCGGCCCTCATCGACATTATTGAACGTCTCCGTCGGATTAGTGTCGCTCGCAAACTGGTTGCCAAACACGCCGGTTACTCGGTTTTTGACAATTACCGGATGCGTGTGGACAAGCTGTTGGCGGACCAGCAAACCCATGACTTCACAAACCGCGATGTCGTCAGTGAAAAAGCCGAACTGCAGCGGTTGACCGATTCGGTTTTGACGATGCCGATCGCGGGAAGGGATGGTAGCGAAACGCTATTGATCAAGGCAAGCACGGCTATTGCGGATGGCTGGCGGCATGGCAGCAATGGAAGCGTCAGTGTATGTGGGTGCTTCAAGGCGATTATGGGCGAACTGGACACAAATCCAGCTTATGCGAGCAACCACCGGCAGGCCTGGACCCATACGAAGATCCAGCAACTCGTGACCGGTCTGCAGCGCTCAATGGAGGCATCGATCGAGATGGCCCTGGATCAGCATGTCATTCCGCAAATCGAATCGCTCAGTGTCTGGGACATGTTGAAGCGCGCTCTGAACAACGGTTCGGACGGTGTGGATTTGGAGACCCGCTTGCGCAAGCGTTTCGAAATCTTCGGCAAGTCGTGTTCACTGTTCACCAAACTGAACGGGCTTCAGGATGGTGACAGCGCGT
>JALOUA010000362.1 GCA_025457625.1 Akkermansiaceae bacterium | reverse complement strand
AGATGCCCGTGTCTTCGGTCGATACCTGGCGTTTCAGCCCGGTAGCGTCATTGGTCAATGTCACCTGCGCCGCGGGCACCACGGCCCCGGTCTGGTCGGTGATGGTGCCGGTTACGGAGCCGTAGAGGACCTGGGCCCCGGCCGGTTCGGGAAACGTGACGACCGCAAGAACGGCCACCACCAGGGAAACGATGCATACACTGCACGCTCTGCTCGCTGCCTGCTTGCCTCCTTGGATCTGGGATTATTCAAGGGAGAATATCAGGGAGCAGGGCGGGTGTCAACAGGCCGCCAAAACAGTTCTGCGATTCAGACACTGGGGAAGCCCCGCAGGGCGAAAGGCGGTCGTTGGAACGTCGGCGACCCTGGGATTACGGAGAAGACGATTCCGGGCGCTTGCGCATCTGGCGGGGTGGCGTCTTCAGGAGGCGGAAGGGCGGTGGGCGTCGCCAGGGACGGTGGGCGGGGCGTTCCAAGGTATGGGACGCCGCTTCACCGGAGAGAGCGGCGTCTGGTCGGCACGGGATGAATGGTTGTGCGGCGGCTGATTATGGAGAGCGGGCGGTTTCCAGTAGAGAGTATTGTTCGCGTTCGATGCGTCGAAGTTTCTCGCGCAACTTGCCCCGAACGGGCTCGGCAATGTCGAGCAGGATTCTGCCGAATTCGGCGAGCGTGAGCAAACAGAAGCGCTGACGATAGTACACCGCAACTACTTCCAGGGTGGGCGAGAGGAGTTGCCAGGTGCGTTCCCAAACACCGCCAGTCAGTTGCTGCCGCTGGCGCAAGACGAGATGGGCCTGCACCAGGGTGTAGGCCAACAGAACCATCAGCGCCTGATTGACGACCAGGGAGAAGGCGCAGGAATGCATCCGCGTGAGATCCCAGAAACACTTGTACTGGCGGTGCCGCTCTTCGATGGCGGGGCGCAGTTCATAGGTGGAACGGATCTGTGCAGCCGAAAAGCGAGCTGCAGTGCTGACCAAAACCCAGTCCTTGGTTTGGCCGTGCTCATCGCATTCGCGGTTCACGACGGCGGTTAGCGGCACCGGGCATTGGCTCCAACTCAGCAGACCACGGCCGAGGCCGAGCAAAGTTGGCGGAGCCGGCGCCCGGGCAGTTGGGGCGGAAACGGGCGCGGCGGCCGCGGCAGCCTCGGCCTTGCGCTGCGCCAGCGTGCGCTGGCGTTTGGCTTCCCGCTTCTCCACAGCCGCCGGCCGCGGCGATGCGGTCGCGGCCGGTGGCGGCGCGGCCGGCGGAACATAGGGCTCCCAGGCAAAGTCCCGCAGTCGGGTCAGCCCGATGGCATCGGCGTAGAGGTCCATGTTGGTGCGCAGCGGGACGATCGTGTCGATAGCCAACTTCTGTTTGAGGTGTCCCATCCGCTCGCCATCAATCAGTCCGCGGTCCACGATGAGAACTTTGATGAAGCCTTTGTGCACGGCCCGGACTACCTCTTCCACGAGTTCATACAGGATGGGGCACTCATGCCGCCGGCCGGGAACCACGCGCGCCGCCACCACAAAGAAAAAGTCCAGTTTGCGGTTGACATGGATCAGGCTCACCAGTTTGTAGCAGCGGTGCTGCTGATACCGCTTGTCCCGGAGGTCTACCTTGTCCGCCTCCACCGGGTGGTTGTGTTCGTCGAACCAGAGCAGATCCGATTGCTCGTAGTGCTGGTTGTCGGGGACGAACAAATAGGAAGCATCTCCGATAAACAGCCCCTCGGAGTCGAACAGGCCGAGCGAACGTAAACAGCGTGGCACTTCGCGATTGAACCAAGCGTGCAACCGATCGGTCTTGGTGTCATGGGCGAACTTGCGCAGGAAGTCCTGATCGCAAGGAGTCTGGCGATCGTAATCGTTCTTGTCGTTAAAGCCTGGGCAGGCCAAGGTCACGTCGCCGGTTTCCGGATGCGCCGTTTTGCGACCGCCCATCTCTGGTCCCAGGGCTTCGATTAAACCGCCGGAGCGCAGGATGCGGGGGAAGGCATGGTAGCTCTGGGCGCCGTGGAGTTTGAGAGTGAGTTCGCTGGATAGGTAAATCCAGACCGGCACCTCCTCCTTTTTCCGCGGCGTGGGATAGGTTTGGGCCAAGCGTTGGATGACCTGCCGCCGGATGAGGTGACGGAACAAGTCGGCTTCGGCCGCTTCGGAGACATGCTCCAGGTAATCGAGGTCGCCCTGGCGCAAAGCGTCCAGCACGAAAGAACGGTCGTAGTGAAAAGAGATGAGGTCCATTATCTGTTCCGCCGGCGCGAAGCGGGTTTGGGTGGCGGCAGTTGCAGAGCTTTCTCCAGACGATCGATGTGGGCCACCATCCGCTGGTGCAGTTTGACGAGCGCGGCGCGGGCTTGGCGGAAGCGTCGATAGTTTTCAGCCAACTGGCGGAAGTGAGAGTGTTCGCCGGGCGGCAATGTGCGGAGGCGGGTTTTTCCGTGCTCGGACCAGGAAATCACGGTGGAGGTGTGGAGCGGCCCCTTGTCAGAGGCGCAGTGGCAGGAGGGCTTGCCGCAGCGAGTGTGGAGGTCGTAGACGGAACCTTTGACGAGTTGTCGCAGCGGGAGCACCGTATCGACCTGACGCCGGTAGTCGTCAAGCAGCATCTTGAGGGCCTGACGAAGACGGCTGGCGCGATCCGCCGAGGTGGCCAAGGGCGATTCTCCTCTGTATGCAATATACAATAACAACATAAAGATGTCAAGATGTTTTATCGACAAAAATGAGGATGTGGCAAAATATTCTTGGGGAGGCGGGCAAAGAGACTGATGGAGCATTCGCCTCCGAGAGAAGCGGGACGCTACCGAAGCCCCGCAGATAGGGTGCTTCCGCCCGTCCAGCCCCGACCCGGGAGGACTACCGGCCCCGATTTGCTAATTCACTGTCTGAATCGCAGGGAAAGAAATATGTTCAAGGCGCCGGGTGGATGTCCGCGAGGTGAAACTCGACGCCGCGCACGAAGACCGTGGCCTGGATGCGCCGGCCCGGGGTCAGGAGCTTCCAACCGGCCTCGTCCTTCACCGGGAAGTCCATGGTC
>JALOUA010000099.1 GCA_025457625.1 Akkermansiaceae bacterium | reverse complement strand
AACCACAGGTAGGCGACGACGCGGGTGTCGATGTCCTGCGGGTCCGCCGGGTCGTCGAGGCCGGGATTCATGGTGGCCAGCGCGCTGATGTGTCCGCCCGCCGAGCCGCCGCCGGTGATGATGCGCCGGGGGTCGATGCCGAGTTCATCCGCGTGTTGCTTGAACCAGCGGATGGCGCTTTTGGCATCGGTGACGCAGACACGTTTTTTCGTTTCGCCCGCAGGCAGTTTTTTGGCCTCCTCCTTGGTGAGCATTCGGTATTCCGCAGTGGCGCAGACGAGCCCGCGGCTGGCGAAGTAGGCGCAGGCGATGCGGAACTGCGCGAGCGTGCCGCCGCCCCAACTGCCGCCGTGGAAGAGGATCATGCCGGGCACCTTCGACTTCGCGGGATCGTGATCCGGCGGAAAATAGATCTCCATTTGGCGCGGTTTTCCGGCGCTGTGCTTGTAGATGTAGGGTTTGCCTTTGGGCGCGCCGGCACCGATGACCCCGCGTTTCTCCGCCGTCGTTTGGGCGAATGAGGGGACGGCAAGGATGAGAAAAGTGGCTAACAGGGCAATGATTTTCATGGATTTATAAACCCAGTCAAAACCGCCCGTGATGGCATTGTCAATGGGCTGGATGAAAAATGCCGGGCTCTGGAGCAGTAATGGAGGTCACCGGGATTTGCCGGACAAGTCCGCCCCACTTTAAAGAACGCTTCCATCATGATCCGCCCTCTTGCCCTGCTCTTTCCGCTGCTGCCCCTCGCGCTCTTTTCGGCGGAGAAACCCAACGTCCTCCTCATCTGTGTGGACGACCTCAAACCCGTGCTCGGCTGCTACGGCGATTCTTACGCCAAAACCCCGCACCTCGACGCCCTCGCCGCCCGCGGGCTGCGTCTCGACGGCGCCTACTGCAATCAGGCGGTCTGCTCGCCCTCGCGCAATGCGCTGATGACAGGACTGCGGCCGGAAACCCTCGGCATCTACGATCTTGCCACCAACTTCCGCAAAGCCCGCCCCGACGCGGTCACCGTCGCACAGTATTTCAAAAACCATGGCTACCGCACCGAGGCCCTTGGGAAAATTTTCCATGTCGGCCATGGCAACAAGGAAGACGCCGCCTCCTGGACCGTCCCACACTACGGCGCCAAGGCGCCACTCTTCCAGAACCCGGAAAACAACCCGCCGGCCACGCCCGCGGCCAAGGCGAAACAACTGCGCGGTGCCGCCACCGAGTCCGCCGATGTGCCCGACGACGCCTACCCCGACGGAGAGATCGCCCGCGAGGCGGTGCGCCGGATCGAGGCCGCGAAGGCGAAGGGCGAGCCCTTCTTCCTCGCCGTCGGATTTTACAAGCCGCACCTGCCCTTTGCCGCGCCGAAAAAGTACTGGGACATGCACGATCCCGCGAAGCTGCCCATGCCCAAGCGCGACACGCCGCCCGAAGGCGCGCCGGCATTCGCCCCGCAGTTCGGCGGCGAGCTGCGCCGCTACAAGGACATGCCCCCGGGCCGGACACCGCTGGGCCGGGAACTCACCCGCCACCTCATCCACGGCTATTATGCCGCGACGAGTTATATGGACGCCTGCGCCGGACTCGTGCTCGACGCACTCGAGGCCAACGGCCTTGCGGAAAACACCATCGTCGTCGTCTGGGGCGACCACGGCTGGCATCTCGGCGACCACGGGATGTGGTGCAAACACACCAACTACGAGCAGGCCGCCCGCATCCCGCTGTTGGTGGTCATGCCCGGGAAAAACGGCTCGGTTTCCCGCGCCCTCGTCGAAACCGCCGATCTCTACCCGACGCTCGCCGGGCTTGCCGGACTGCCCGCCCCGGCGGGGCTCGACGGGAAAAGTTTCGCCGCGCTGTTAGATAATCCCGCGTCCGGCCATCGCGACCACGTCATTCATGTGTTCCCGCGGGGGAATCTTCTCGGGCGTGCCATCCGCACCGGGCGCCACCGCCTCGTCGAGTGGAAAAAACCCGGTGCCGCGCCCGACACGGCCGTCTTCGAACTCTACGACTATCTCGACGACCCCGGCGAAACCAGGAACCTCGCCGGCGAACGTCCCGAGACCGTTGCGGAGTTGAAGAAGCTCCTCGCCACCCATCCCGAGGCCAAGCCGCAGATCAGCGTGCGCCAGCCTTCGCGGGAGGCGCGGAACCGTTGATCCGGTATTCTCCTGCGCTGAGGTAGCCGTCGGCGTCGCGGTCCATGCCCGCGAATACCCGCCTCGCCGCATCGGAAACCTGGCCGACTGCGAATTCCCCGACCGACAAACGCCCGTCCGCATCGCGATCAAGCGCCTTGAACAGGCCGTCCGGCGGCTGCGGGGAGGTGGCCGGAGGTTTGGCGGGCGCGGGTGCCGCGGTCTCCGCATGCGCCAGCGGAATGGATGCGGCGAGCGAGAGTAGAATCGTCAGGGTTTTGGTGTTTTTCATGACGGTGAAACCTACCGAAGCGCGATAACCGGTGCAAGCGCCAGGATGTCCCTGATGCTGCCGCCTAGGTTCGGAACCCCGCGGCGGAGTCCGAAGGTCCGGCATGGAGCCGGATTTTTTCTGTTAGAATGTTTTCTTCCGTTTTCCCTGACCGGGTTTGGCCAGTGTTTTGCCGGCCTTGACGGGCGCGGCGTTGTGTTTGTTCCATTCGTCATACGCCGCTTGCAGCTCGCGCGCCGTTTCCGGCCGGGTTGCCATCAAGTTTTGCGTTTCACCGATGTCCTCCGCGAGGTTGAAAAGCTCCGGCTCCATCATCCTCGTCTCCGCCTCGTTGTCGCGCCGGTCCAGCCAGCGCACCAGCTTCCATGGTCCCTGGCGCACCGCCCACTGGCCGCCGTGCCGCCAGAACAGGGATTGGCGGGGAAGTCCCTCGGGTTTGTCTGTTAGATAAGGCAACAGGTTCACGCCATCCAGTTTCCATGAGGGATCGATCTCCACGCCGGCGGCGGCGAGCGCGGTGGTCACGATGTCGAGCTGGATCACCGGGCGGTCATCGACTTTGCCGGCCGGCAGGACGCCGGGCCAGGAAACCATGAAGGGAACCCGGATGCCGCCCTCCAGCAACTGGGACTTGCCGCCGCGCAGGGGGGTGTTGGTCGCGCCGTTGCGTGCCACGCCCCGGAGAAGCGCGCCGCCGTTGTCGCTGAGGAAGAACACCAGGGTGTTGTCGGCCAGCCCCAGATCGCGCAGCGCTTTTGTCACGCGGCCGATGGCCTGATCCATCTTCCATGTGACAGCCGCGTAGGTGCGCCGCTCCTTGTCCTTGATGGAGGAGAATCTTTCCAGAGCCTCCGCAGGGGCCTCCATCGGCGTGTGCGGCGCGTTGAACGCCAGATAGAGCAAGAACGGCTCCGCGCGGTGGCGCTGCATGAAATCCGCCGCCTCATCAGCCAACACATCCGTTAGATAACCTTTCAATTCCACGGGTTGGCGGCCGCGCACGATCGGGCCGTAGCGCTTGTCGTTGGCCTTGAAGTAGGAGTGCGCGCCGCCGGTGAAGCCGAAGAACTCGTCGAACCCGCGGCTGAGCGGGTGGTATTCATCGCCCTCGCCGAGGTGCCACTTGCCCAGCGCGCCGGTGATGTAGCCCGCGCGCTTCATGCGGTCGGCGAAGGTGGTTTCGCGCAGGTCGAGTGCGAGCTTGGCCGGGTTGGGTTCGGTCATGGCCGGCGGATTGAACTCGTGGCCGAAGCGGGATTGATATCTGCCCGTCATCAGGGCCGCGCGCGTGGGGCCGCACAAGGGCGCGGATACATAACCGCTGCTGAAGCGGATTCCCGAACGCGCGAACGCATCGATGTTGGGTGTGGGGATGTCCTTGCAGCCATGCACGCCTACATCGCCATAGCCGAGGTCGTCGGCGAGGATGACGATGACGTTCGGTTTTCTGGCAGATGCTTCGGCGGCAAGCGTCGCGGCGAGCGGCCATGCTGTTAGAATCAACATCAGGATGCGGGTGAATGCGCTGCGGGTGGATTTCATGGGAATCATGGTCGTGAATTGGCGTTTGGTTTGGTATTCAGGTATTTCGAGATTGCCGGCGCGATGGCACAGCCCTCGTCACCGCCGGCGTTCTGGAGATGATGGACCACTCCCTGGCCGGGTTCATTTTTTCTCCATGATGTGAAAGGGCGGTCGGTCGAACGCGTCTTCAGCGAGGCGGGGATCGTCGTTTGCCTTCAGTTCATCCGTGAGTTGCGTGCGGAGCCTGGCAAGGGTTCCGGCATGGATTGGATCGGCGGCGAGGTTGTTCGCCTGATCGGGGTCTTTCGTCAAATCGTAGAGTTCCTCGGCGGGACGCTTGGCCCAGGCGAATTCGAGGAAAGCCTGCATCGCGGAATCCTTGCGGTGCCGGACCAGCCAGGCCTTGGTTGGCGATGAGTCGATGTCGGGGAAAGCAACGTAGGTGTCATTTGCAAGCTCGTCGAGGGATGGCTCGGAGGCATCCGTGACCTGCAGGGGCGCGCCCATCGGCCAGCGGTCGGGTTTGAAATTCTTCACATAGAGGAAATCCGGTGTGCGCAAGGCGCGGACCGGGTAGGGGAGATTGCCATCGCGGGCGGCATTGAAATGCCGCTCGCGCCCGATGAGCGCCCAGCCACGGAGCTTGGAATCGTCGCCACCGGGTGCCAGTGCGGGCAGCAGGTTTTGGCCATCGGGATCGTCCGGCGATTCCAGCCCGGCGGCGGCGAGCAAGGTGGGTGCGAGGTCGATCAGCGATACCGGCACCTTCACGACGCGGCCGGCGGCGATCTTTTCCGGCCAGCGGATGGCGAGACATACCGCGGCTCCGAAGTCATGGACGTTGCACTTGCCGCGCGGGAATCCCGGGATGCCGTGGTCGCCGGAGATGAGGATGACGGTCTTGTCCAGTTCGCCCATCTCACCGACCATTTTGATGAGTTCGCCGCAGGCGGCGTCGAAGGCCATCACCTCGCCGAGGTAGTCGGCCATGTCCTCGCGGATCTCCGGCGAGTCGGGCAGCACCATCGGCATCCGGCCCTTGAGATCGTCGGGATTGAGGCCCCACAGCGCCTTGCCCGAGCCTTGCGCCCAGATGCGGTGCGTGTTGGTCGGGTTGAACGAATAAAAGAACGGCTGGCCCTTTTCACGTTTGGCGAGGAAGTCGCGGAAATTCCCCCTCACCTCCGCGAAAATCTGTTGTTTCGCGGCCTGCTGGTCATTCGCATTGGTGAGAAAGCCGGAGTAGTGGTTCACGTTTTGGCCGGCCTTGTTATAGAGGTTCTGATTGCCGCCGATGATGCTGTTGCGCATGTGCAGCTTGAGGCTGAGGCCGATGTGGTAGCCGCCATCGCGGAGGACCAGCGGCATGCCCTTGATCTTGTCGAACGGATCGGGCGCGCCTCTTTGCCACGGGAAGTGAAGTTGGGCATGCGAGCCGTTGCGGAAAAAATGCCTGCCCGTGTTGAGCGCCGCACGGGATGGCGTGCATGACGGTGCCGAGACGAACGCGCTGTCAAACAAAGCCCCTTCGCGGGCCATCCGGTCGAATACCGGGGTGTGGATGATGTCGTTGGGAGACGGTTTTTGCGGGTTCGCATAGGCCGAGGCGTAGCGGCCGAGATCGTCGCCAAACAGCAACAGGATGTTCGGGCGCTCCTGTGCCGTGCAGGCGGCAACGAGAGCTGCGAAAAGCAGGAAACCCATGCTCCGTTTTTGATGCAACCTCGTCATGGGTCAGGTCGTCAAGGTGCGCTTGTCGTAGTGACTTCGACAATCACGAACAGTCTCTCCGCCGCCGTGCCCGTGACTGTGGCGGTGACCGTGGTGATGCCGGGCGAAGGGGTGTTCGGCTGCACGTTGAAATCGACCTTGGTGCCCGCAGGATCGGTGACTCCGTCCGCCAGGTAGCTGGTGAGATCCTTGGACCAGCGGTAGTTGACTGTGAGGTCGGTGGCGGGGTTGATGCCCTGCGGGTGGGTGAGGGTCAGAGTACCCGCGACCGGATCCACCGCGCTGACCCGCATTCCCTGCGAGAATTCCCCCGGATGGGTGCCGAAGAGGTTTTCCACGCCGTTGTCGATGCCGTCGCCGTCGGGATCGTCACCGGGTTTCTGATCGGCGGGAGCCAGCCCGAAGGCGGGATTGGAAATCCAGCTGGCGAAGGTGTTGGGGGCGATGGCCACACCTGCGGTGGTGAAGCTCCACCCGGTGGTGTCCGGGATGCCCGCGAAGGCATTGCCGCCGGAGGTGTCGATGATCGCGCCGGGGTCAATGAGGACATAATGCGCGGTCCCGGAGGCAAGACTGAGGGTGGGATCGATGGTGAGCGTCTGGTCGCTGAAGGTGAGGCGCGGCGAGGAGGCCACGTTGAAACTTTCCACCGTGCTGTTGTCCGCGGTTTTTTTAATCGTGATGAAGCCGGTGCCGGCGACCACCGGTTCGCTGAAGCTGGCCACCAGATTGGCTGTGACCGGCACGCCGGTGGTGTCGTCCGCCGGGGCGGTCGCCACGATGACCGGGGCGGCGCTGGCCGGCGCGAAGGCCGCCAGCACGTGGTTGTCCTCCAGTGGGGCGCTGACCGTCCACGCGTAGTTGAACAGACCTGCGGACACTTCGTTTTGATAACCGGCGTTGCCTGCGGACGAACCTGAGAGGCCATTGTAGAGCATGGCTGCGAAGGGCCCTGAAATCGTCGGGCCACCGTTGGATGTGTAGGCACCGACCACGAGGCTCTCATCCACCGGGACGGCAAGGCTGCCGGCGCGGCCCGGATTGATCGATGTCCTTGCGATGCCGGGTGCCGTCCCAACCAAGCTCAGCACGCCGACGCGGGAACCGGTGGCCAAGGGGAAAGTCACCACGATATCGCCGGTGCCGGGAGTCGGGTTGTCGAGGTAGAGGATGGCCGAATTCCTGCCGCCCGCGGAATTCACCGCCACCCTGAAAGCCGCGCTTCCGTTCCAGGTCGCGCTGATGCCTGAATTGCCGCTTTCCCAACTGGCGGCCAAGACCAGTTTGCTGGCGGCTGCCACGGTGAAGCCGGGGATCGTGTTGGTGGTGCCGTCTTGGGTGGTGATGCCGCTGAATGCGCTGGCAGCAACGCGGATTCCCTGGGTGGTGAAGTTCCATGCGGTGGTCCCGCTCAAGCCCGGGAATGTGCTGCCGGAGCTGTCCACAACGACGGTGGCGTCCATGGTCACGTAGTAGCCGGTGGCGCGGTCGAGGTCGTTGGTGGGATCGATGGTGAGCGACGCCCCGCTGAAGGTGAGTCGGGACGAAGATGGGACGACGAAACTCTCGACGGTGCTGTTGTCGGCGGTCCTTCTGAGGGTGATGGTGCCGATACCGGCGGTCACCGGCTCGCTGAAGGTCGCCACCAGGTTTTCGCCCAAGGGGACGCTGACGGCATCGTCCGCGGGAACCAGGCTGGCGATGACCGGGGGCGGATCGCCGCCGACCATGGTGGTGAAGCTCCATGCCGTGGCGTTGGAGATTCCCGTGAAGGCGTTGCCGCCAGAGGTATCAACGACCGCGCCGGAGTCGATCAGGACGTAATGCCCTGTTCCGGGGGGAAGGTTGAAAGTGGGATCGATGGTGAGCGTCTGGCCAATGAAGGCGAGGCGCGGCGAGGAAGCCACGTTGAAACTTTCGACCGTGCTGTTGTCGGCGGTTCTCTTGATGGTGATGAAGCCGGTGCCGGCGACCACCGGTTCGCTGAAGCTGGCCGCCAGATTGGCGGAGACAGGCACGTCGAGCGCATCGTCCGCCGGGGAGGTGGCCACGATGACCGGAGCGGCGCTCGCCGGCACGAAGGCCGCCAGCACGTGGTTATCGGCTGCCGGGGCGCCGACCGTCCACGCGTAGTTGAACTGCCCTGCGGACAATTCGGTCTGATAGCCGGCATTGCCTGCGGACGATCCGGAGTTGCCATTGTGGAGGGTGGTCGAGAAGGGCCCTGAAATCGTCGGGAGATCGTTGGATGTATAAACTCCGAGGACCCAGGAGTTGTCCACCGGCGTGGTCAGGCTGCCGGATCTTCCTCCAGCGCTCGAGGTGGCCGCAACGCCTCCGGCCGCGCCGATCAGGCTTGCCACCCCGATGCGGGAACTGACGCTCGAGCCGAAAGTCACGACCACGTTTCCGGTGCCCGGAGTCGGATTGTCCAGGTAGAGGATCGCCGAGTTCCTGCCGCCGCCGCGTTTCACTGCCAGCGAGAAATTTTGGGTTCCATTCCAGGTCGCGCTGATGTCGCCGTTGGTGCTCTCCCAACTGGCGGTCAACACCAGTTTGCGGTTGCTGCCGGGTGCCACGGTGAAGCCGGCGAGAGTGTGGGTCGGGGAGTTGGTGGACTGGAAACGCTGGGTGCTGGCGGTGACCCCGATGAAGCCGGTGCTGCTGGGGTCGAAATTCAGGAGCAGGTTTGGGTATCCGGGATAAGAAACCGTGGCGAGGTATTCCTCATGGTCCATCGAGAGGTAGGGGCTGTCGTAGGTTTTGACCGGATTGAGGTTCACGGTCGCACCATTGACCCGCGGGGTGGTTTTGCTGTTGGCGTAGAAGGTGAAGGTGTCACCCGCCTCGCTGGTGTAGTTCAAAACGTTGGACGAAAACGTCAGCGGATTGGCGATGACGGAGGCTTGGAACGCGGCGAAGTCCGCAT
Organism: Akkermansiaceae bacterium; assembly: GCA_025457625.1. GTDB lineage: Bacteria > Verrucomicrobiota > Verrucomicrobiia > Verrucomicrobiales > Akkermansiaceae > Luteolibacter. Next base: position 4,873 of record JALOUA010000099.1, on the reverse strand, counting down.
AATCCGCAGCCTGACCCATCTGGATGATCACCGGTGCCCAGATGTTGCTCATGGCCAGATCCACGCCATGAGCGGCAGTCGCCGCGCTGTAGGTGCCACCCGCCGGGCGCAGCGCGCAATAGGCGTTGCCGCTCTGCAGGAACAGCCAGCCGCCGGATTCGATCCGGGTATTCCAGAGCTTGGTCGGAACAAAGACGAGGGTGCCGCTGCCGCTGCTGTTCACGTTGGCGTCGCGCTGCACGATCATGCAGTTCGCGCGGGTGACGCCGCTGAGGTCGGCATAACTCTTGTCGTTGCTGGTGGCGCCTTTGCCGAAGACCATGACGCGGTCATTGACGCCGGAGGCGAACATCACGCCCATGGCGCGGTTCTGGTCGATGATCTGAAGGTAGTCCCGGTTCATGTCGAAGGTCAGCGTGCCCATGGTGTAATCGGGCGTGACCCAGGTGTCGCGGCGGATGGAGGAGTTCCCGTTGTCAAAGGTGACGAAGTTGTCCTCCCCGACGGTGCCGCTGGTGCGGCCCCAGCGGCGGGAGCTGTAGAGATAGTTCGGACGCGCGGGATCGGTGGCACTGGCAGTGATGATTTCGGGAACGCGGTAGGCACTGGCGGCGGGAATCAGGCCGTAGGTGCGGACCGCGCCGGAATTGGCATGCCAGCCATAGGCCCAGAGGATTTCCTCGAACGAATACTGGGTGCCAAGGCGGAGATAATTGTCCTTGTAGCAGCGCGTTTCCCCCCCACCGCGCACGCCGGACAAGGTCCAGTCCGATGCGGTGTCCGCCCAATACAGGGTGATGAAACGCTGGGCAAGGGTGCGCAGGATGGGGGACTCCGCGAAGTCCATCAGATTGTAGTAAACGCCGACCGTGTATTTCGCATAGATCGGGCTGGCGATCTCGGCATTGATGCCCTCGCGGGCGCGGCTGGCGAAGTAGCGCGGAAAATAATCGCTCCACGCCGCGGCGTGCTGGGCGATGGTGCCGCCATCGGCGAGGACGAGGTTTGGCCCGTAGCCGGGCGCGTCCTTCAAGGCCTCCGCACAGAGGAGTAAGCCACCCTTCTGCATCGCGTCATGGTTTTCGCTGGTATGATAGACCCACTCGGTTCCCTGTGCTTCGGTGAGCCGGCTGCGGGTGCGGATCCATTTCCACATCATGTCCTCGATGTTGGCGCGCGACTGCGGGGTGAGGCGCGCGTTCATCACGGGATCGTGATAGATGCGCCAGATCAGGTGCAGCCAGAAGTAGGAGTCGAAGCCGATGGTGTCGCTGTCCGGGACCGGGAACTGGCTGTGGAATTGGTTGATGAAATTGTTTGCGGTCTCCACCTCGATGCCCAGACGCATGGCGGCCAGGGCGAAGGACGCCATGCCCGCGGCACCCGTGGTGGCGGGCCAAGGACTGGAGAGGTTCTGCTGGAGCGCCCACTCGAGGCGGCCATCGACCGTGGTCAAATCCGGCTGCGCGGTGAAATTCCAAAAGGTGGGATCTGAAATTCCCACGTAGAATTGTCCGGCGGTGTTGCGCAGAGCGGTGGGGGCGATGAGCACGTAATAGCCGGTGCCGGGAAGGAAATCGTTGACGGGATTGATCGTGACCCTGCCGCACCGAGCCGTCGGCCCGGTGGATGGTGATGTTGCCGGTGCCCTTCTGCACGGTCTCGCTGAAGGTCGCCACGAGATTGGCATTCAAGGCCACGCCGAACCCATTGTCTTTCGGTGAAAAGGTGGGGACAAGCGGCGGGCTGCTGCCGGTGGAGAAGGACCACACCGCGGGATTGCTGATTCCCGCGAAAGGGTTGCCTCCGGAGGTGTCGATGACGGCGGTGGAACCGATCAGGACGTGGTAAAAAGTGTTGGGGGCGAGGTTGCCGTCCGGATTGATGGTGAGATTCGGACCTGCGAACGTGAGTTGGGACGAATTCGCCACGTCAAACGACTCGAGCGGCGAGCTTCCGCCTGACTGCCACAATTGGATGATGCCGCTGCCAGCCACCACTGGCTCGCTGAAGGTCACGGTCAGGTTCGCGTCCACCGGGACGGAGGCCGCGCCTGCCGCCGGGTTGGTGTTCGTGATGACCGGTGCGGCAGAGGCCGGCACAAAGACCGCGGCTGACGTCACCGGAGACGAGAGATTGGGGTCTACGAAGGCATAGGTCCGGGAGCCGGATGGCTGGGCATTGGCGTAACTGGCGGCCGCATGGGCGGAGCCGATGTCATTTGAGTTGTAGAGCGCGGTGTGTCCGGATGGCAGCGTGATGGTGCCGCTTCCATTGTCAGCGTAGCCACCGACCACGAAACTGCCGGATACCGGCACCGTGAGCGTCACGGTGGCCGCGCCGTTGGCGACTGCGCTCACGGCGGCTCCGGGTGCCGCCCCTGAGATCGAGACCACGCCGACGGCGATCCCGCCCGTTACACCTTCTCCCAGGATGACCGAGAGATCGGCCGCGCCGCCGGTGAACGGGTTGTCGAGGTAGTAGATGCCCATGTTGCGCCCGCTGCCCGCGACCGCCTCGGTCAACGGCACACCTTGGTAAGTGATGGAGGCCACATTCTGGCCCTCCGCGCTGACCTGCACGATGAGCTTGTTCGCGGAAGCCCCGGCATTGAAGGACAACAGCGCAGTCTTGGGGTCGTCAGGGGTGGGCGACACCACCGAGGCGGTGTTGACGACGTTGATTTGCGCCATCAGCGAGCTGGCCGAGATGGCGAGACCGGCGATGGCTGCGCCCAGCTTCGCAATGTGCTTGGACTTCGGCATGCGAATGAACATTCGGGGAATGAGTCGGATCTTGATTCAGTGCGGCGGGGCAATTTCCCGTAGCAGGCGGAGGTTGCAAACGAATTCCAGACCCATGAATCAGAAAACGGGCCAGATTCACGACGATCCACTGTCATTTGGGCCTCCCCATGGGATGGTGGGCTCCCGGGTGGGAAGTCAGAAGACCGTTTTTCCCCTGCGGGAGGAAGCCGGAAATCGGCCGCTCGTCGAAACAAAGCGCCCGTGCCCGGAGCATGCCGGGCACGGGCGGTCGAAGCAGTCGTGGCGGGGTTCAATATTTCACGCCGCAGCCGTAAGGCTTGTTCTTCGCGTTTTCGACTTCCTTGCCGGCGAGCACGGCGTCGAGCGCGTTGACGAAGAGTTTGTCGGCGCTGGCGACGTCTTCGGTTTTGGTGGTGGCCTTGGAGTCGATGGCGCCGTCATAGAGCAGTTTGCCATCCTTGCCGATGATGAACATGTGCGGCGTGACCTTGGCGTCGTAGGCCTTGCCGACCTTGCCGTCGGTGTCCATCAGGAAGTGGCTCGCCTTGTTGCCCTGTCTGGCGGCTTCTTGAGCCATTTTCGCGGGTTCATGATAACCCTGCTTGCCCTCTGCGGAGGAGTTGATCGTGAGCCATACGACGTCCTTGGCGGTGTAGTTTTCCTGTAGCGACGGGATGTTTCCTCCCGAGTAATGCTTCAGCACGAACGGGCAGCCGAAGTTGACCCATTCGAGCACGACGACCTTGCCTTTGAAGTCGGCGAGGGAAACGGATTCGCCCTTGAGGTTTTTGGCGGTGAAATCCGGTGCCGGCCGGTTGATTTCCACGGCATGGGAGGCGACCAGCCCGAGGGCTCCGACGAGTGTGGTGCATAGGATGTTTTTCATGTTTGATGGAACGGGGTTGAGCATGAACCGTTGCAAGCAAAGATGTCTTGTCCAATGACTTTTTCGTCAAACGTGTCTCAGGGCGCGGTCCACACGACACGCAGCGGTGTGTCGAGTCCGCCCCCCTCAAGCACAAGCTCCAGATGCTTGACGGGTTTTTTCGCGAACTCCTGCAGTGGAGCCTCGGCGATCCAGCGCGCGCCATCTTTCCGGAAACGGACCTCGGCGTGCGGGTCGATCACCTCGGGTGTGGCCGGATAAACATGACTGGTGCCCGGATTCTCAGCGGGCTTGAAGCCGCCCGTGATGGCGAGCATGAGAAGGTCTTCTTTTTCGGCAACCTCCAACCGCACGCCATCGCGGCTTTTCGGCAGCAATTGGCGGGCTTTGAGGATGGCGTTCTGATGTTCGGAGGCGGCATGACTGCCCGCGCGGAGATCCAGATGAAGCTCCTTCTCACCCGGCACGCAGCCTTCCTCGCCGCATGCCAGCCAGTTGAGCGTGACGGCCAGGCGCGCCTCTCCCGTGAAGTCCGGCGGCGGCGTGAGCGTCACTGGAAAAAGGATCGTGCCCTCGTAGCCGTAGCCTGCCAGGCCTCCGGTGAGGAAACGGATCGGCGCGGGAAGCTCCAGCCCGCCGCATGTCCAGCCGGGTGGCAGTTTCCACCCGGCGGTGGTCGGCATGCCGGCTTCGCCGGGGTTGATCCAGTAGCTGTGCCAGCCGTCGTCATGCGTCATGCGGATGGCGGTGTGCAGCGGTTTGCCGGGCTCGACGGTTGCGGACGAGGCAATCCACTCGACGGCGGCCCGGCCGGGTTGCGCGGCGGAGGCGGCGCATGAAAGCGCGTAAATCAGCAACTGGCGGGACATCATGATGCGGAAAAATAACCGGCGACGGCCGGGGATCAAGCGACGGAGTGCATGCTTTCGCTCGACAAATCCGGATTCTGCTGTCGATTCCCGCGCATGGGCACGCGTTTTTTTCCAATCCTGCTGGCATCCGCGTCTTTGGTGGCGGCTCAGGAACCCAGCCTTCGTCTGGACGATCCGAACGGCGAGGTCGGCCGCATCGCACGCAGCTTGTTAGGCGAGGGCGGTGGCAACCAGTTGTTCTATCTGCCGACGCGCGACGAACCCGCCACTCCGGCGTCATGGGGCTGCAAATATGAAAACATCTCCTTCAAGTCCGCGGACGGCACGCCGCTGCACGGCTGGTTCAT
>JALOUA010000361.1 GCA_025457625.1 Akkermansiaceae bacterium | reverse complement strand
TGCGGGCATGTCACGCAAGATCCTGCTCATTGGAGGCAACACCGGCACCGGCCTGGCCACCGCGCGCCTGCTCATGGCCGGGGGCGACCACGTCATCGCCGCCGCGCGCCATGCCGGCCCGCTCGCGGATCTGGGCATTCCGGTGCAGTCCTTCGACGCGTTGGCACCTTCGCCGCTGGAACTGCCGCCGGTGCTCGATGGCATGGTCTATTTCCCCGGCAGCATCACCCTCAAGCCCTTCCACCGGCTGACGGCGGAAGATTTTCTAACAGACTACGGGATCAACTGCCTTGGCGCCGTGTCCGCCATCCAGTCGGCGCTGCCCGCGTTGAAAGCCGCGCCGGCGGCCTCGATCGTGTTGTTCTCCACGGTGGCGGTGGCGCAGGGCATGCCGTTTCACGCGTCCATCGCCGCAGCGAAGGGGGCGGTGGAGGGACTTGCGCGCGCGCTGGCCGCCGAACTCGCGCCGAAGATCCGGGTGAACGTGATCGCGCCCTCGCTCACCGACACGCCGCTGGCTTCGCCTTTGCTCAACAGCGATGCGAAACGCGAGGCCGCCGCCAAACGCCACCCACTCCAGCGCGTCGGCGATCCGGAGCAGACGGCGAAACTCGTGGCCTGGCTGCTCTCGGACGACGCGGCATTTCTCACAGGTCAAACGCTCCGCCCGGACGGCGGGCTGTCCTCGGTGCGCACTTTCTGACAAGCGATGGAAGCCGCGCTGGTATTTCCGCATCAATTGTTCGCGCGTCATCCCGCCCTGGCGCACGGCCGCCCGGTCTTGTTGATCGAACATCCGTTGTATTTCGGCAACGACGCGAGGTGGCCGCTGGCGGTGCACAAACAGCGGCTGGTGCTCCACCGGGCGTCGATGCGGGCCTACGCGGAGGAACTGCGCGCCCTGGGGCATCGCGTGAGTTATATCGAAACTCCGGAACAGGGCGACGTGCTGGAAACGGCGGTCCCGCGGAAAGTGAAACGCGTCCAACTCGCGGACCCGGTGGACGACGTGCTGATGCGCCGGTTGCGGCGCTTCGCGGAGCGGCGTGGTGTGGAACTTGTCATCCATGACACGCCCGGCTTCGTCAGCCCGCCGGATTTCCTGCATGAGCAGATCGGCGGAAAGAGGAAACCGTTCATGGCCACCTTCTATCAGGCGCAGCGGCGGCGCATGGGCATCCTGTTGGAGGACGACGGCTCGCCGGCCGGCGGCAAGTGGTCGTTCGATGCCGAGAACCGCGCGCGTTTGCCGAAAGGCTGGCATGCCCCGCCCGAGCCGCGTGCGAAAAGCAACGCGTTTGTGGATGAGGCGGTTGAGTATGTTTCCCGGCGTTTTCCCCACAATCCCGGCGACATCGCCGGCTGCCATCCTCCATCACGCGGCCATCACGCCGATGCTCAACATCGGGTTGTTGGAACCGGGAGAAGTGGTCGCACGCGCGCTTTCGCATGCCGCGCGGTCCGGCGACGTGCCGCTCAACTCGCTGGAGGGATTCACGCGCCAGGTGATCGGCTGGCGCGAGTTCATGCGCGGCATCTATCAGCTCCGCGGCGTGGAGATCCGGAACGGCAACTTCTGGAACTTCGGGCGCCCGCTGCCCGCGGCGTTTTACGACGGCACCACCGGCATCCCGCCGGTGGACCGGGTGATCCGCCAGGTGCTGCGCGAGGGATACTGCCACCACATCGAGCGGCTGATGGTGCTGGGCAACTTCATGCTGCTGTGCCGCATCCGCCCGGACGACGTCTGCCGCTGGTTCATGGAGATGTTTGTCGATGCCTACGACTGGGTGATGGTGCCGAACGTTTATGGAATGTCCCAATTCGCCGACGGCGGAACCTTCACCACCAAACCTTATATCTCCGGCTCGAACTATGTGTTGAAAATGTCCGACGAACCCAAGGGCGGCTGGTGCGCGGTGTGGGACGGGCTGTTCTGGACCTTCATCGCCGACCACCTGCCGTTCTTCTCGGGCAACCCGCGCCTTTCGATGATGGCGCGCTCATGGCTGAAGATGACGCCGGAGAAACAACAGGCGCACCGGCGTGCGGCGGAGGGCTTTCTAACAAAAATCAGCCCCCCCGCGTGACGACGCGGGTGCCGTCGCCCACGGTGTCGGGCGGATGCAGCAGGACCTTGTCGCCTTCCCTGAGGCCGGAGAGCACCTGGGTGAGGCGGCCGTCCGAGCGGCCGGCATCGATGGCCGTGAGCCGCGCCCGGCCATTCTGATGGATGAAGGTTTTCCAGACGTTGCCCTCGCGGAACAGCGCGCCTGCGGGGGCCACCAGCACATCGTCCTCTCGCCAGACAGCCACGCGGACTTCGACGCGGAAGCGGTCGCCCAGCGCGCGCGCGGCCTCCGGCGGATCGAGCAGGTCGCAGAGCACGATGACGCGTTGCTCCTCCACGCCGAGGGCGGAAACCTTGGTGAAGGCGGCGGGTTCCACGCGCCGGACGCGCGCTTTGAGCGCCACCTCGCCACCCCATTGCTCGATCTCGGCCGGATCGCCGGGGTGGATGGCGACGGCGTCGCGCGAGAGGATTTCCGCCTCGATTTCAAGGTCCGCGGGATCGCCGATCTCAATGATGGCCATGCCGGGCGCGGCGACCGTTTCGCTTTCCTGCATGACATTGAGCACGCGCCCGCCGACGGGGGATTTCACTTCGATGAGATTGCCCGCGCCGCCAGCGGCAGGCCGTTCGAGCACGGCGCGAGCCTGGGCGAGTTCGTAGTCGATCACTTGCAGCGAAAACTCCATGGCGCGCACTTCCGCCGCCTTGATCGACGCCTCGGCCTCCATGCGGTCGCGGTCGGAATCCGAAAGCGTGCCGTCGCGCGTGACGGAGCGCATGCGGTCGCGGTCGCTCTCGGCCAGCTTGAGCGCGGCGCGCGCGGCCTGGAGGGATTCGGCGGCGCGTTGGCGCGAGGCCTCATGCATGGCCACCACCGCCTCGGCCTGCGTGCGGGCGCGCGGATCGAGCAGTGGCGCGGCGACCGGCTCGATGGTGGTGATCACGGTGACGCCGGCCTCGACCGGATCGCCGGGCTTGAGCAGGACGCGGCGCATGTTTCCGGCGACGGGCGCGGCGACGATGTAGCGGTTGCGGATGCGGGTTTTGCCCTCCTCGGAAACGTGGACGGTGAGCGGCCCGCGCGCGACGACGCCGGTTTCGACGATCACGGGTTTCGGCCACAAGCCCCAGCCGATGAGCGTGGCCAGCAGCAGCACGCCCAACCATGGGATCGCGCGGCGCAGCAGGTGCCTGCCGGATGGATCGCGCTTCGAGGCCCACGGCGCTTCGGTTGGATTGGGAGTTTCGTCGGCCATCTACGGGTGGCGTGAACGTGCACGATGCCGGGAGACGATGCAAGCGCATGGGAGCGTCCGCAAAACCCGGCGGTTGCGCTGTGCGGCGGGAACCGGTATGCCCATCGCCGTGAGCCGCCCGGTTGATGCCGTGATTGATTTCCTCGAAGCCGAAAAGGCGAGGGGAGTGACGCATGTCGCGCTCGACGATGAAGCGAAGGAAGTCCTGCGCGAGTTGTATCGCCGTGCTCGCGCCGGCACCCGGCCAGCCGTGAAACAAGCGGCTGTTCCGGCTGCGCCACCCGTGACCACCGCCCCACCCGCGCCCGCGACTGCGGCCGTGACCGAAGTTTCCGCCACCGGCACGACCAAGACCGCGCGGCTCGCCTCGCTGCGCGCGCAAGCGGAAACCTGGCCGCCCGCGCGGTCGTTGGGCACGCTGCGCCAGACGATGGTTTTCGCCACCGGCAATCCCGATGCGCGCCTGATGCTGGTGGGCGAGGCACCGGGCCACGAGGAGGAGCGCAAACGCGAACCCTTCGTCGGCCCCGCCGGACAAAAACTCACCGATATCCTCAAAGCCATGGGGCTCTCGCGCGACGAGGTTTACCTATCCAACATCGTCAAGTTCCGCCCCTCCACCCCCCGCCAGACCACCAACAACCGCAAGCCCTCGCCGGAGGAAATGGCCGCCTGCCTGCCCTTCATCCGCGCCGAAGTGGAGATCATCCGGCCGGAGTGCATCATCGCGCTCGGTGGCACCGCTGCGGAAGGTCTGCTGGGTGGCGTCGGCAGCGTCAGCAGCCTGCGCGGATCATGGCATGAGTTCGCAGGCATCCCGCTGCGCGTCACTTTTCACCCGAGTTTTCTTCTCCGCTCGCAAGCGGACCTCACCACCAAGCGCCAGCTCTGGGAGGACATGCTCTCGGTCATGGAAAGACTCGACATGGAGATCTCGGAAAAACAACGCGGGTTCTTCCTGCCGAAGGACTGATTGAGATAACCGCGTGCCTTCCGCCGTATGGTGCGGTAACCTGCGCCTGCCGATGCCGAAACCAGAACCGCCGGAAAAATCCAACCGCCGCCGCAATCAAGCGCCCGCCG
>JALOUA010000098.1 GCA_025457625.1 Akkermansiaceae bacterium | reverse complement strand
GGGCCCCAAGAGCCTGCTCGCCGTGCGCGAGGGCGTGAACTTCCTCGACCTGATGGCGCGCCAGATCCTCGACCTGCGGAAAACCAGCGGCGCGCCTGTCAGATTGCTGCTGATGAACAGTTTCTCCACCAGCGGCGACACGCTGGCGCATCTCCGGCGTTATCGCGCCGAGGGACTTGCCGAGGCCTCCGAGGTGGAGTTGATGCAAAACCAGATCCCCAAAATCGATGCCGCCACCCTCGAACCGGTGAGCTGGCCGGCCGATCCCACACTCGAGTGGTGCCCGCCGGGTCATGGCGATCTTTATCCGGCCCTGGTCGGCAGCGGCTGGCTCGATCGCCTGTTAGATGAAGGGGTGAGATATGCCTTTGTTTCCAATTCCGACAACCTCGGCGCGATTCTCGATCCGGTGATCCTGCGCCATTTCGCGGATTCCGGCGCGCCCTTCCTGATGGAGTGCACGCGCCGCACGGCCGCCGACCGCAAGGGCGGCCACCTCGCGGTGCGCAAGGCCGACGGCCGCCTGCTGCTGCGCGAGGTCGCCCAATGTCCGGAAGCGGATCTCGACGCCTTCCAGGACATCGGCCGCCACGCCTACTTCAACACCAACAACCTCTGGCTGCGGCTCGATTTGCTCAAGGAACAACTCGCCGCCGATGACGGCGTGCTGCCGCTGCCGATGATCCGCAACAACAAGACGGTGGATCCGCGCGACAAGAAATCGACGCCCGTGATCCAGTTGGAAAGCGCGATGGGCGCGGCCATCGAGTGTTTCGACGGCTCGGTGGCCATGGATGTGCCGCGCAGCCGTTTCGCACCGGTCAAAACCACCGGCGACCTGCTCGCCCTGCGCTCGGACGCCTACGAGGTGCTCGAAAACGGCCAGGTCCGCCTGCACGCCTCGCGCCAGGGCAAACCTCCCGTCATCACGCTCTCCGACGAATACAAACTCGTTGATGCCATCGAAGGGCTCGGCGTGCCGGGCCTGATCGGCTGCGATTCGCTGGAAATCCGCGGTCCCGTGCGTTTCAGCTCCGGCGTGGTCATTGAAGGAGCGCTCGTGATCGAAAACGCGGACCCCGCAACCAAGGTCATCCCGGCGGGAAGTTACCGCGACATGACGCTGAAACCCTGAGTCAGGCCCGGTCGTGCGACAGTTGGTTTGGCAATCGGAAATTTCCGGACAGCCGGGCTTGCCTCCGGCGGCTGGAGCCACTACTTGCAGCGCCGCCATGCCCAGTACTGGTTCCCTACATCTCCCCAAACACGGCTATGACGCCGTGATTTTCGATTGTGACGGCACGCTGGTGGATTCGATGCCCGCGCACTTCGATGCGTGGTGCGAGGCGCTGGCGCTCCATGGGGCCGGCGGTGTTTTCAAGGAGGATGTGTTCCACGCCATGGGCGGCCGGCCGACCCGTGACATCGTGGTGGAGTTGAATGACGAGTATGATCTCCGCCTGGATCCGGAGGCGGTGGCCTTCGCCAAGCGCGAGGCGTTTCTCAAACGCATCGGGAGCGTCACACTGATCGATGAGATCGCGGCCTTCGCCGAATCCCTGCGTGGCAAAATGCCCCTGGCCGTGGCCAGCGGCGGCTCGCGCATGGTGGTGGAGAAAACCCTGCGGGTGGTCGGAATCTCCGACTGGTTCGATGAAGTGGTGACCGCCGACGACGTGACGGAGGGCAAGCCCGCTCCCGATATTTTCCTCCACGCCGCGCGGCTGCTGGGGGTGGTTCCCGCGCGCTGCCTCGCGCTGGATGACGCGCCCGCCGGCATTCTCGCCGCGCAGCGCGCCGGCATGCAGGTGATTGCGGTGCCTTCGCCGCTGGCGTCCGCGCCCGCCAAGGCATGACAGGCGGGTGGCGGACCCGGCCCGCCGTATTCTGTTAGAGCGCCGGCCCCGATGGCGCCGGACAACGCCGCTTGCGCCTTGTGACGGCGATGTCGCAGCCACTGGCACGACGAATGCTCAAACCGTGGGGAGCAAACTTATGAAAACAGATTTCAAACCGGCATTCCTGTTAGATATGGACGGGGTGATTTATCGCGAGGATCAACTGATCCCCGGGGCGCTTGAGTTGATCGAGGCCTTTCACGCGAATGGCATTCCCTTCCTGTTCCTGACCAACAACTCGACACCCACACCCGAGGACCTGGTGGTGAAAATGCGCCACCTGGGCATCGACGGGCTCGCCGCGCGCCATTTCTACACCTCGGCGATGAACACCGCGGACTTCCTGGCCGAGACCTATCCCGAGTCCACCGCCTTCGTGCTTGGCGAGGGAGGCCTGCTCGCGGCCCTCAAGGACTCCGGCATCGCCAACGACGCCATCGCTCCCGACTTCGTGGTCGTCGGCGAGGGCTATCCCAGCCTGGAGAAACTCAACCGCGCGCACGGCTTCATCGAGCGCGGCGCCCGCCTGGTGGCCACCAACCCGGACAACTGGTGCCCGGTGGAGTCCGGTAAAACCCGGCCGGGAGCCGGGGCCACCGCCGCCTATCTCGAAGCCAGCACCGGCCGCATGGCGTATTATCTGGGGAAGCCCAACGCCTACATGTTCAGCCGGGCGCGCCGCCGCCTGCTTGCGGGCAGCGGTGAGGATGCGGGCCGCCACCGCGTGGTGATGGTCGGCGACACCATGGAGACGGATGTCCGGGGCAGCATCGAAATGGGCTTGCGCAGCTATCTGGTGCTCAGCGGATCCAGCCGTCTGGAGGACCTCCATCGCTACGTCTATCAGCCCACGCGCATTCTCAACAGCGTCAAGGAACTGGCGGACGAAATCCGCCACGGCAAACCGGTCGAATTCAGGCCTCGCGGGGATACCGCCGCCCTGCCCCGCCGCGCCGGCCGGCATTCCACCGATACCGAAAATTACCGCGAGCGCTCTCCGCGCCCGCCGATGACCCGCACGGGATGACTGTTAGACAGGCGGGGGTTCAACTCCCGCGCGCTCATTCCTCCGCGTAAAGAATCCGCCCGCAATCCTCGCAGCGGGTCATTTCCTTGGCGTTCTGCACGGCCACCACGGTGGAGGCGATGAGTTTCATGTGGCAGCCGCCGCATTTCCCCTCGTGCATCGGCGCGATGGCCATGCCGTCCTTGGTTTTCATCAGCCTTTGGTAAAGCGGCAGGACGGACTCGGAAACGCCGGCCGCAAGCTGATCACGCTCGGTCACGAGTTCCGCGCGTTCCGCCTCCATGCGCTCGCGCCGGCGGACGATGGTGGCGAGATCCTCGTCCACCAGCGTGCGGGTGTGGGCCAGCGCGGCCTCGGCGGCTTTCTGCGCGGCGCGCAGGCCGTCCATTTCCTCCATCAGTTCCAACTCGCGCGTCTCAAGGTCATCGGCCTCCTTTTCATAGCGGGTGATCTCATGACCCAGCGCCTGGTATTCCTCGTTCTTGCGGGTTTCGTATTGCTGGACCTTGAGCCGCTGGATCGTCGTGCGCCGCGTGCCGGCATCGAGTTCGAGTCGTTTGAGGCGGAGCTCGCAATCGACCAGGGCGTCGTGGGCTTTTTTCACGGCCGCCTCATCGCCCGCCAGTTTGTTTTTCGCCCGGGCCTCGTCCTGGGGCAGTCTTTCGAGGTCTTTGGCAAGTGCCAGCAATCGGCGGTCACGGTCCTGCAGAATCAACAACGCACGCACTTCATCAAGCATGCGCACTGCCTATCCCCCCGCCTGACCGACGACAAGGAATTACCGCGCTGGCGTGGATGCGGAGAATGAGTCGCCGGACTTGCCAAGCCCGCCCTCCCGGATACGTTGCGCCAGCCATGAATCCGCCCGCCGAGTTGGAACCCGCCGTCCGCGATCCGCGCAAACTGCGGCGCACGGCATGGATCCTGGTGGCCATCATGGTCCTCGGCGGCTGGCTGGTCCTCAAAGCCTACGAAACATGGGCCAAGCGCCAAACGAGCGACACCCGGCCCGCCCTCATCCACCGCATCCGCAAGGAACGCGACCTGCGCGTGATCCGTCAGGATGGAAAAACCGCGGATCTTTTCGATCTGCGCGGCAAGGTCTGGGTGGTCAACACCCTCGCGCTGGGCGCGCCGGATCTCTCCCAACGCAGTCAGGAGGTCATGAAGCGCCTTGCGGAAAAATACGCCGGAGTGGCGGATTTCGCCCTGGTTTCACTGGTTCTGGATCCGCCGCCCGCCGACCAGGTGGTCGCCACCCTTGAAGCTCAGGCGCAACACCGGGGCATGCGGCTGCCGCAATGGTGGCTTGCCGCCAATGACGCCCGCACCACCCACAAGTTCGTCAAATCCGAGCTGCGCGCCGGCGTTTTCCCGCATCTGGAAAACGGCCGCTGGCTCCATGACAGCGCGATCGTGCTGATCGACCGCGCCGGGCATGTCCGCCGCGCCGTCGTCCCGCAGCAACGCGGCGGTCAACCCTATGTCGCCACCTTCGATTTCGACCAGGCGGCCCGCTGGGATGAAGAAGGGAAAAAAACCGGCACCGACCGCAACAACGCCGCCGAACTGGAATTGCTGCTCGGCAAAACCATCGACGCCCTGCTCACCGAACCCATCGATCCCCAATGAACCGCAGAACCACCATCACCTTGTTTTACACCGGCGTGGCCCTGATCTCGGCCACCATCCTCGGCACCGCCTTTTACCTGCGCTCACGCCTGCCCGAACCGGACATGGCCGCGATCGTCAACGCCGGCCGGCAACCCGTCAGCCAGTGGTTTGAAATCACCAGGGATCTCGCTGCCATCAATCAAGAGGGCGCGAAGGTGAAACTCTCCGACCTGCGCGGCAAAGTCTGGATCGCCGCCGAATTCTTCGCCATCTGCCCGCACTGCGCCGTGCGCAACGGCGAGGAACTCCGCAAGATCTACGATGAATTCCGCGGGCACCCGGATTTCCACATCGTCTGCATCACCGTGGACCCCGAGAACGATCAACAGGAAAAACTCGCCGACTACGCCCAGGCGCTCGGCGCCGATACCCGCAACTGGTGGTTTCTCAACGCCGGCGATGAAAAGACCACGCACACATACCTCGAACAGGAACTCAAGTTCTTCGGCGTGCGCGAGCGCAGCGATCCGCTCGACATCGAGGCCAACGGACGTTTCGCCCACGACCTCGGGTTCCTGCTGGTGGACCGCGACTTCCGCGTGATCGGCAAATGGCCGCTCGCCGACGCCCGCTCCGAGGAAGCGCGCCAGCGCGACCCCGGGCTCTATCAGAAACTCAAGGACGACCTTTTCCAGCGCATCCGCGACGAACTGGAGAAAAACGAAAGCCCCGGCATCTGATGGAAAACGAACGCGCCCAATGGCTGTCCCGTCCGCCGCGGGAGGACCTTGCGAAAAAACTCGGCATCGCCGCGTGGATCCTGACAGCCGCGGTGCTGGGGCTCGTCGGCCTGATGCGCCGGGTGAAAATCCCGCTGCCCGACGGCGTGAGCCTGTCGTTCCTGCCGCCCTTCCACGCCGCGGTCAACGCGCTCGCCGCCGTGGTTCTGGTGATTGCATTGGTCGCCGTGCTCAAGGGCCGCATCGCCCTGCACAAGCGCATGATCATGGTGGCGATGGGCCTCTCGGTGTTGTTTTTGCTCAGCTACGTCGCCTACCACTTCACCAGCCACGAGGTGAAGTTCGGCGATGTGAACCTCGACGGCATGGTGGACGAAGCCGAGCGCGCCCGTGTCGGCGGCATGCGCTCGTTTTACCTCGTGCTTCTCATCACCCACATCATTTTCGCCGCCGTCAGCCTTCCCTTCATCCTTTTCACCTTCATCGCCGGTTGGACGAACCGCTTTGCCGCGCATCGCCGCTTGGCGCGCTGGGTCTTTCCGATGTGGCTTTACGTGGCCGTCACCGGCCCGGTCTGCTACTGGATGCTCCGGCCCTATTATCCGTGACGTTTCAACCGCGGCGGCATGCGGCCTACTGCCATGAAAAAACCAAACCATCCCAAAATCGGCATCCGTCCGACCATCGACGGTCGTCTCGGCGGCGTCCGCGAATCGCTCGAAACACGCACCATGCAACAGGCCGGGGCCGTGGCGGAATTGATCGCCGCGAACCTGCGCTACCCGGACGGCACGCCCGTCCAGTGCGTCATCGCCGACACCTGCATCGGCGGCGTGCGCGAGGCCGCCGCCTGCGCGGAAAAATTCAAACTCAACAACGTCGGCGTTTCCCTCACCGTCACCCCGTGCTGGTGTTATGGCTCGGAAACGATGGACATGGACCCCCACACGCCCAAAGCCGTGTGGGGCTTCAACGGCACCGAGCGCCCGGGCGCGGTTTATCTGGCCGCCGTGCTCGCCGGCCACACGCAGAAGGGCCTTCCCGCATTCGGCATCTATGGCAGGGACGTGCAGGACGCCAGTGACACGACCATCCCCGCCGATGTGGTGGAAAAACTGTTAGCCTTTGCGCAATGCGGGCTCGCCGTCGCCCTCATGCGCGGCAAATCCTACCTCTCGATGGGCGGCACCTCGATGGGCATCGCGGGCTCGGTGGTCGATCCCAAACTCTGGGAAAAATGGCTCGGCATGCGCGTCGAATCCATCGACATGAGCGAGATCGCCGGCCGCATGCGCAAGGGCCAGTATGACAAGGCCGAATATGCAAGCGCCCTCGCCTGGGTGAAAAAAAACTGCAAGGAAGGCAGGGACTACAACTCGCCGCAAACCACCCGCCCGCGCGAGCAACTCGACAGCGAATGGCAGGACAGCATCAAGATGGCGCTCATCGCCCGCGACCTGATGGTCGGCAATCCGGTGCTCAAGAAAATGAAGCTCGGCGAGCAGGCACATGGCCACAATGCCATCGCCGCCGGTTTCCAAGGCCAGCGCCAGTGGACCGACCATTTCCCCAACGGCGACTTCATGGAGGCGATTCTCAACTCGTCGTTCGACTGGAACGGCAGGCGCGCCCCCTACATCGTCGCCACCGAAAACGACGCGCTCAACGGCGCGGGCATGCTTTTCGGCTGGCTTCTCACCAGCACCGCGCAGATTTTCGCCGACCTGCGCACTTACTGGAGCGTGGATGCCATCCAAAAAGCCAGCGGCCGGAAAGTGGAACACCCGCAGGTCCGCGATGGCATTCTGCACTTGATCAACTCCGGCCCGGCCGCACTCGACGGCACCGGCGAGCAGACGAAAAAAGGCGTGCCGGCGATGAAGCCGTTCTGGGAAATTTCCGAGGCGGAAATGAAACGCTGCCTCAAGGCCACCACCTGGCATCCGTCGATCACCGAGTATTTCCCCGGCGGCGGCTGGAGCACCCGCTACCGCACCAGGGGCGGCATGCCCGCCACCATGATCCGCCTCAACCTGGTGGACGGCCTCGGCCCCGCGCTGCAAATCGCCGAGGGCCACACCATCGACCTGCCGGACGACGTGCATGACGCCCTCGACCAACGCACCAACCCGACCTGGCCGACCACCTGGTTCGCACCCTTTCTAACAGGAGAAGGAGCCTTCCGGAGTGCGTATGAGGTGATGAACCACTGGGGTGCCAACCACTGCGTGATGACCTGCGGCCACGTCGGCCATCTCTACATCACGCTCGCCTCGATGCTGCGCATCCCGGTTTACATGCACAACGTCGGCGAGGAGCGCGTGTTCCGCCCCAGCGCCTGGCACGCCTTCGGCACCGCGGACCTGGAAGCCGCGGACTTCCGCGCCTGCCGGAACTACGGTCCGCTCTACGGCAAGGTTTGAAAAACGCGTGCCGCCACCTGACGCAGGCCGTCAAGCGTGATGTCCGGATCGACCACATCGATCTCCTTCACCCCACGGGCGATCAGCGCCGCGTCCCCGCCTGTGGCGATGATTTTCGGCCGTCCTCCAAGCTCGAGCCGGATGCGGGCGATGATTTCCCTGACCAAGCCGCGGTAGCCGAAAACCGCTCCAACCTGCATGGCGTGTTCGGTGGATTTGCCGATCGCCGAAGCAGGTTCCTCCGGCTCGATCACTGGCAGCAGCGCGGTCTTGCCGGGCAGATAAGCGGACATCGCGCCCAGCCCTGGCGCGATCACCCCGCCGCAATACGCGGGCTCGGCGGAAATCACATCGAAAGTCACCGCCGTGCCGAAATCGATGATGATGGCCGGCGCGCCATGACGGGTCAGCACTCCGGCGGCATTCGCCAGCCGGTCCGCGCCGATTTGTCCGGGCAGCGGATAATCAATCCCCAATCCCAGCGGACTCCCGGACCCGAGGAAGTGCACCGGTGCGCGCGCTTCGAAAAATTCCTTTAACACCGCAGCCTTGTCGGGAACCACCGAGCAGACCATCACCGCCGAGAAACCCACTCCCTCCGTCACGCCTGCCA
The DNA here is from genome assembly GCA_025457625.1 of Akkermansiaceae bacterium. GTDB lineage: Bacteria > Verrucomicrobiota > Verrucomicrobiia > Verrucomicrobiales > Akkermansiaceae > Luteolibacter. Next base: position 2,087 of record JALOUA010000098.1, on the reverse strand, counting down.
GAGACTCCGGAGAAACCTCCGCCGTCGGCAACACCCCGCGCCAATCCGCGAGACCTTCGGCATCTCCAAGCGCGAATTTCGTGCGGGTGTTCGAGTTGTCGATCAAGAGCCAGGCCATCGTTTACCAGCGCGAGGTGGTGAAATATTCCCGATTCGAAGCCCCCAGCCGGGGAATGCCGGAACCCGAGCGGAGCACCAGCCAGCCATCGTTGATGCGGAGCTTGAGCGGACCCTCCAGATCCGCGGCTTCCAGCCAGAACTTGAACCACAGATCGGTGGTGCCGCCGCCTGCCTCACCGCCCAGCGTGGTGTCCGCCGGTTCCAACTCGCGACCGGCCGCGGTGACCAGGCGCACCGGTTTCGACAAATCATGACTTTGCCCGGGCGCGACTTTCAAATGCGCGTCCAGCCAGAAAAACGAGGTGTCCTTCGTCAGCTGAGTGCCCGCCACCTGGCAGCGCGCCGCCGGGTCCACGCGCCATGCATACGGCCGCAACCAGCTCCACGCCGCAAAACCGCCGCTCACAATGAGCGCCATCACCAGGAAAAGTCGCAGCGCGGGTCGCTTCACGCGCTCAGGGGAAACCAACCGTGGTTCATCTGCAAACGAAAACGGGCGGACCGTCACCGGCCCGCCCGCTGTCATGATTCAGGGGGGATGATGGGAATCTCAAGCCCTGCTGTCGTTGTAGGCAGGCGAACCGTGCTCGGCGACATCGAGGCCCTCGTGCTCCTCTTGCTCGTCCACGCGCACTCCCATGATGAGCTTCAGCGCAAAGAAGATGATGAAGGAGGAAACGAACGCGAATGCCGATACCGAGAGCGTGCCGATCAATTGCACCATGAGGATCTTGGTGCCGAAGATGGCCGGCGCGAGTGTGCCGAAGATGCCGCAAACACCATGCACGGAAATCGCGCCAACCGGATCGTCGATGCGGATTTTGTCGAAGAAAATAACCGAAAGGACCACCAGCGCGCCGGCGATCAATCCAATCGCAACCGAGGCAAAGGGCGCCACGTCATCCGCGCCGGCGGTGATGCCGACAAGACCGGCGAGCATGCCGTTGAGGGCCATTGAAAGATCCGGCTTCTTGAGCACGATCCATGAGGTGATCATGGCGGCGATACCGCCCGAGAAACCTGCCATGGCGGTGGTGACGAACACCCTCGACACGGTTTGAGGGTCAGCCGAGAGAACCGAACCTCCGTTGAAACCAAACCAACCGAGGAACAGCATGAAAACACCGATGGTGGCCAGTGGCATGTTGTGGGGTAGGATCGGCTTCACACCCTCCTTGGTGAATTTTCCCAGGCGGGGACCAAGAACGATCACCGCAGCCAGGGCGGCGAATCCGCCAAAGGCATGAACGAGGGTGGATCCGGCGAAGTCGTGGAAGCCCATGGTGTTGAGCCAGCCGTAGCCCCACTTCCAGGAACCGGTGATCGGGTAGCAGAAAGTCACCAGAAGCGTCGCGTAAATCATGAAACTGGAAAGCTTCACACGCTCGGCCACCGCGCCGGAGACGATCGTGGCGGCAGTGGCGGCGAACATCGCTTGGAACAGGAAGTCAGTCCAGTAGGTCATCGGGCCCGTGGCGTAGGCCGTCGTCATGTTGGCAACCTGGCCCGCATCGTCGAAGCTGTTGGTGATGGGGCTTCCGAGGGCAAAGAAGTCTTTGGATACCCCCATTTCCCATCCCGGATACATGGCGTTGAACCCGTAGAACATGTAGCCCAGCGCGCCAATGCAGACGATGAACACGTTCTTGAACAGGATGTTCACCGCATTTTTCTGCTGGCACATGCCTGACTCAACCGCGGAAAAGCCAAGGTGCATGATGAACACCAGGGCGGCCGCAATCATGATCCAGAGGTTGTTGGCCAGGAACCCGGCGTATTCCGGGCTGGCTTTGAATTCATCGTAGTTGGCGAATGCCGGAGCTTCCGCAGCGGCTTCCGCAGGAGCGGCGGCGGCCTCGGCGGCGGCTGGAGCGGCGGCATCCTGCCCGAAGGCGGGGGTTGCCATGGGGAATAAGGCGAATGCGATCGCCACGGCCGCGAGGGCCCGCACTTTCATTAGGTATCGA
>JALOUA010000360.1 GCA_025457625.1 Akkermansiaceae bacterium | reverse complement strand
GGGATTTCGCCACCACCCCCCTTCCAATCGCGCAAAGGCCACTCCGGCATGCTTGCCGTGTCCTCTCCGGAAGCGACCGCCCCCGATCTCGTCCGTTAGGGTGGCTTATTTCGGGAACCATTGCTGCCAGGAATCCTGGAATGCGTATGGCACGCCCTCCTGCTGGCAGACACGGATGGTGTGTCCGGTCCCGCCGGCGAAGGGATCGTTCAAATCCACGTAGAACAGCGCGCAAACCGGCTTGGGAAACAGTTCCGAATGTCCGGTGACCTTCATGGTGTCGCGGATGAGATAGGCGGCTTTGGCGGCAAGCGCTCCTTTCTTGTCGCGTTTCCCGATGAGTCCTTTGTTCTTCGGACTGGCCTTGGCGGTCTTGTGGGCAAGTTCCTCGTCCTGCACGCTGCTGAGGGACTCGGGAGAGTCATAGACCGCATGGGCAAAGCGCGCGCTTTTCCGATGGCCTGCGTAGGGTCCGACGACTTGGAGCCTCCATGGGGCGACTTGTGCGATACCCTCGCTGAACGCCTGGTCGGTGCCCTCGGCATTGCCTGATCGAAAGCGCAAATTGGGAAACCGCTCGACGAGCCTTCTGGCCGTGAGTGTGGCAAGTGCGGCATCGTGATCCGGGATGGACCTGCGCCCCTCCAGAAGAATCACCGCCTCAGGATACGCTTCAGCAATCGTTGTGAACTCGGAGAGGGTCATGACGTTTGGGAGATTGCAAATCGGGAGTGCTGCTTCAAGGCCGAGCGCTTCGGCGGTTTTCCTGACGTGTGCGGTATTGAATTTCCACTCGTCGCGGCGGAGGCGGGCAACGTCTTGTGATTGGCGGACTCGTAACCCTCGGCGAGTTCGGCGAGGGTTTCGAGGTAGTCCCATTGATCCTTGTTGAGCGCGTGGCCTGCCATCAGGTCGATGATTTCGGTGACGGCATCAAGTCCGATGTCGTCGTGCAGCGCGCGTGGCAGGTGCATGCGGCAGAGGGCTGCGTAAGTCATGGGCAAGCTGGTGAAGCCGGGGAGCTTTGGTTTGGTGGCGTTCATCGGCTTAAAGGTCGTTTTCCCAGCGGTTATTGCCGTATTCGGCATGGGTGGGGATTTTCAGGATGAAGATGCAGCCGGTGTTGTCATGGATGGCGGTGATCAGGCGGCGGTGATTGACGGCGATGTTGAAGAGGGTGACGGTCTTGGAACTGCGAACGGTGGCGAGGTCGGCGTGAGGGAAAACCTGGCGCACATCGGCAATGGATTGCCAGCCGGCGGCGGAGGCCACGGAAATCCATGCGGTGAGGTTGGCTGCGGCGCTTGTCGACGGAATAGAGCATGGCCTGCGGCCGCATGAGCACACCACCGCGCCTGAAGTGGCCCGCGGAGTCAGTCTTCCACTTCGACGACGAGATTGATCTCGACGGCGACGTTGAGAGGCAGCGCGGCGGCGCCAAGGGCGGTGCGGGAGTGTTTTCCCTTGTCGCCAAAGATCGCGACAAGCAGTTCGGACGCTCCGTTGACGACCTGGGGATGGCCGTGAAAATCCGGATCGGAGTTCACAAATCCGTTGAGGGCAACGATTTGTTTCACCTTGTCGAGCGAGCCGGCCTCCTCACGGATGACGGCGAGGCGGTTGAGGATGATCATGCGGGCACCTTCCTTCGCCTCCTCGATGGACACCTGGCTGGGGACTTTGCCGATGATTTTGCGATCGCCATCGATGGGCAGTCCGCCGGAGAGGAAAAGCAGGTTGCCGCTGCGCACGCAGTTGACATAGGCGGCCACGGGCGCGGGCACGGCTGGCAGCGTGAGACCCAGCGAGTGGAGTTTTTCGAGAATGCGGTCGGTCATGCCGTGTGTGCTCCTTGAGGTGTGTTTCAAATCAGCCCTCGGGTCCGGTTTTGCGGTCATCCATCGCCTGCGCGCCGGATATCGGGAAATCCTCCATCAGCAGCGAGACGAGCTGTTTTCCCGACTGGGTGAGCGAGGCGCGGTTGTCCTGACCGGTGATCAGGTTGCGGGTGAGGTAGCGGTGCGGAATATCCGAGGGCCGCACGGCAGTGACGTAGGGCGAATCGACCTGCCGCATGGAAGGCGTGAAGGCCACGGGCTGGCCGGTGGCGCTGAAGCTGATTTCCCACGAGGCCGCGCCGTCTGCGGTTCCGCGGCAGATCCACGGATGGCGGATGACGAAATCCGGGGTGCCGCGCGCCGGGGCGATGACCTTGAAATAAACCGGCGTGTTCGTAACGAATTCGCTGAAGCGCAACTGCGGGTTGGCGCGGTGTTCGATGAAGAAGCGCGCGACATCGGTGCCGGTGAGATTCATGCCGTTGAAGATTCCATGATGGTTGATGCCGCCGCCGGCGGTTTTCTGCCAATCATCGAAATTGCGGCTCATCAGCATGGCGAGTTCGAGATGCAGGTGGGCGCGGGTGCGGTTGATGCCGGCGCCGGTGTAGCCCATGCGGCCGAGCACCGAGCCCGCGCGCACCGGGTCGCCGGGTTTGCAGGTGATTTCCGCAAGGTGGGCGTAGAGTGAATAGACCCGCGAGTTTTCCCACTCGTGTTCGACGACGAGGTATTTGCCGTAGTTGCTGCGCCCGGAGATCGGGCTCACGTGCACCACGCGGCCGTCGGCGATGCTGGTGACCAGATCGAGCGGGTTGCCGGCGCGGTCGCGGTTGACCGGCGCGATGTCGATGCCCTCGTGGAATTTGGTGAGGATCACGCGGTCGTTGACGCGCATCGCCGTGCGGACGTAGCCGAAGGAGCCGCCCTCCCACGGCTTGCTGGTCTCGCCCTCGAAAATCCGGTCCACATACATGTAGAACCGGTCATGCTCGCCGGTGAAGAGGTGGTGGTTTTCGGTGGGCAGGCGCAGGTCGATGGATGCCTGCGCCATGCCGGCGGCCGCGAGAATGGAGAGCAGTGTGCGAAGCATGCGGACGGGGGATCAGTTCTTTTTTTTGCCGCCTTCCTCGCCGATGCGCTGGAGGGTTTTGTCGATTGCGGCGATGTCGTCGAGGTTGAGGCCACGCCAGATCACGAGCACGCCGTCGTCGAT
>JALOUA010000359.1 GCA_025457625.1 Akkermansiaceae bacterium | reverse complement strand
CAAAAAACGGCAACGCCGTTTCATCTTATAGACATGCAAAAAACGGCAACGCCGTTTCATCATGCAGCCCAAGGTCGCCGCGCAGCGGCCACCTTGGGAACGATGCCATATCGAATTCCAACCCCAACGGGGTTGCATCCGAACGTGCGGCACGTTTCCCTCACAAAACAAACCGGCGCTTCCCAAAAAACGGCAACGCCGTTTCATCTTATAGACATGCAAAAAACGGCAACGCCGTTTCATCTTACAGCCCAAGGTCGCCGCGCGGCGGCCACCTTGGGAACGATGCCATATCGAATTCCAACCCCAACGGGGTTACATCCGAACGTGCGACACGTTTCCCTCACAAAACAAACCGGCGCTTCCCAAAAAACGGCAACGCCGTTTCATCTTATGGTCCAGGGTAGCCGCGCAGCGATCACCCTGGGTATTGTCCAATCATCAAATCCCAACCCCAACGGGGTTGCATCCGGGGACGGTCAATCCGCGGCATTCAACAAGGCCGCCGCCATCGCGCGCGCCTGTTCGCCGCCGCCGCCCAACATGCGCACCAACTCCTGAATGCGGGTTTCCCCGCTAACAGGAAACAGCCGCGAGCGGGTGCGGCCGTGGATCACTTCCTTCTCGACGACGAAATGCAGTGACGCGGTGGCCGCCACCTGCGGGAAGTGCGTGATCGCCACCACCTGGTGGCGGGTGCCCAGCGCGGCCATCTTGCGGCCGACCGCGCGCGCCACCTCGCCGCCGACGTTGGCGTCGATCTCGTCGAACACCATCAGCGGCGTGTCGTCCTGCTCGGCCAGCGCGGTTTTCACCGCAAGCATCACGCGGCTGATCTCGCCCGACGAGGCGATCTGGCGCAGCGGCAGCAGCGGCTCGCCGGGATTGGGGCCGAACTGGAACTCGACGGCCTCGAATCCCTGCGGCCCGGGATCCGTCAGGGCGCGCAACGGCGCTTCGAACGAGGATTGTTTGAAACCGAGGTCCCTGAGCTGGCTGGAAATCTCCTTCGCGAGCTTCGGCGCGGCCTTTTTGCGCAGCGTTGTTAGATTCTTCCCGGCGGCGTCCAGCGCGGCGCGGCAGGCGGCAAGCTCCTTCTCCAGAAATTCGAGTTTCTCGCCGCGGTTCTCGATGGTGTCGAGGCGCGCGGCCGCACTCTCGCGGCGGGCCAGAACGTCGGCGAGCGAAGGGCCGTATTTGCGCTTGAGCGACTCTAACAAATTCACGCGCTCCTCCAGCGCGGCGGCTTCGGCCGGGTTGATGTCGAGTTGCTCCGCGTATTCGGTCAGGTTGCCTTCGAGGTCCCGGAGTTCGAGCACGGCGGTCTCCAGCGAGGCGGTTTGCTCGCGGATCGAGGGATCGAGTTTTTCAAGTTCGCGCACCAGCCGCTGGACATCGGCGAGTCTTGTTAGAACGCCCTGCTCGCCGGCGAGCGCGCTGGCGGCGGCGGCGGCGCTTTCCACCAGCCGGCTGGCATTCGAGGCGCGGCGCCAGCGGTCTTCGAGATCCTGCTCGTCATCGGGCCTGAGGCGGGCGGCTTCGATTTCCCGGATCTGATGGCGCAGCAGTTCGATCTCCTGCTCGGAGGCGTTTTCCGCATGGCGGAGTTCGTCGAGTCCGGTGGTCTTGGCACGCCACGCGCGGTGGCATTCGCGATACGCGGCGTGCGCCTTGTCGGCACCGGCGTAGGCGTCGAGCATGGCCAGTTGGCGCTCGGCGGAGAGCAGCGACTGGTGGTCGTGCGGGCCATGCAGGTCCACCAGATGCTCGCCGAGGCGCTTGAGCAAATTGAGCGTGACGGGTGAATCGTTGACAAACTGGCGGTTGGCCGACTGGCCGATGATGCGGCGCACGATGAGCTGGGTGTCGTCGCAGGGGGCCAGGCCGCCGTCTTCGAGAATGGCGTTGATCTCCCGCGCGTCGCCGAGTTCGAACACGGCCTCCACCGAGCAGGATTCCTCACCGGTGCGGATCAGCGATTTGTCGGCGCGTTCGCCGAGCACGAGTTTGAGTGCGCCGACGATCACGGACTTGCCGGCACCGGTTTCCCCGGTCACGCCGATCAGCCCGGGACCGAGTTCCCAGACGAGTTCGTCCACCAGGGCGAGGTTGCGGATTTTAAGCAGGGTGAGCATGTGGGGTGTGGGCGTGGCGCATTATGCAGAGATGCGGCACGGGATCAACAGCGGCGAAACGCCGCATCTGGCGCAGGGTCCCCACATTGGGGATCGCTGCTTGAGCAAGTCGGCATGAATGGGAAGAAATTTGAACCGCCAAGAGGGAAGAAATTTGAACCGCCAAGACGCCAAGTGCGCCAAGGAAACCCAGGATGAGTCCCCTGAAATCAGTTTCCGTGCCTCAAAATTACGATTCCCATCCGTTTGGCTTGGCGAGCTTGGCGTCTTGGCGGTGAAACAACCTCTTCATTCCGGATTTTGCCACGAAGCCCTCCCTAGCGTAGTCACCCTGGCATCTGGCGGCTTGTTTCACCGCAAGGGCGCGCGCATACTGACGACATGATTCCGGCTGATGTCCACCCCCCGCGTGCGAGCTGGACTCGTGACAGAGGGCGGGTGGTGCTGGAGCTTTCCGGCGACTGGCAGCGCGGCGCGGCCGAACCGGAAATCACCGGCGAACCGACCGGTAGCGCGCCAGACGCCTACGCCACCGCGGCGCTGGGGGATTATGATTCCACACTTCCGGCATTCCTGCTCGCGCGCATCCGTGAGGGAAATCCGGACAAGCCATCGCTCGACGGCCTGCCGCCCGATCTCCACGGTTTGTTGGAACTGGCACTGGCGGTGCCGGAGGAAGTCGAGGCGCGCGGCACACCCGCCGAAGTCTCCGAGATCCAGAAACTCGGAACCGTTTCCATCAGAACCTGGAGCGGCGTGCGATCCATCGTCGATTTCACCGGACATTCCATGATGTCGCTAGGGCGCTTCTTCACCGGACGGGCGCATTTCCGCAGCCGCGAGTTCTGGCTGATCGTCCAGCAATGCGGCGCGCAGGCGCTGCCGATCGTCTCGCTGATCAGTTTCCTGATCGGCCTGATCATGGCATTCGTCGGCAACGTGCAGCTCGCCAACTTCGGCGCGAGCCTGTATGTCGCGGACCTGGTGGGCATCGCGATGGTGCGTGAAATGGGCGTGGTGATGACGGCCATCATCGTCAGCGGGCGCACCGGCGCCGCGTTCGCGGCGCATCTCGGCAGCATGAAGGCCAACCAGGAAATCGACGCGCTGCGGACCTTCGGCTTCAACCCCTTCGACTTCCTCGTCCTGCCGCGCATGCTCGCGCTGGTGCTGATGATGCCGCTGCTGACGATCTATGCCAATCTCATCGGCATGCTCGGCGGCATGCTCGTCGGCGCGGCAGTAAACATCCCGCCGGCGCTCTATTGGTATGAGACATTGACCGTCGTCAATCTGGAGAACGCGTTTCTGGGCGTGTTCAAAAGCGTTTTTTTCGGCATTGTCATCGCCATGAGCGGCTGCCTGCAGGGCATGCACGCGGGCAACTCCTCGGCCGCCGTCGGCCAGGCGACCACCCGCGCGGTGGTGGCATCCATCACCACCATCATCATTCTCGATTCCGCCTTCGCCGTCATTTTCACCCTTCTCGATATCTAACCGATGCAGGAAACCACCGCACAAGCCCCGGCCCGGGCCAAAATCGCCGTGCGCGGTCTGACGATGGCCTACGGCTCATTCGTGGTCATGCGCGATCTCAACTTCGACGTCGCCGACAAGGACATCTTCGTGATCATGGGAGGCAGCGGGTGCGGCAAGAGCACGCTGCTGCGCCATCTCATCGGCCTGCAGGAGCCCGCCAGCGGCCGCGTGCTTTTCGATGGCGAGGATTTCACCGCCACCCCGGCCGCGGAGCGCGCGCGCTTCATCCGGCGCTTCGGCGTGATGTATCAATCCGGCGCGTTGTGGTCGTCCCTGACGCTTGCGGAAAACATCGCCATGCCGCTGGAGGAACACACGGATCTCAAAGCAAAGGCGATCCGCGACCTGGTTTCCTACAAGCTGGCACTCGTCGGCCTCTCCGGCTATGAGGACCACTACCCGGCGCAGATCAGCGGCGGCATGAACAAGCGCGCCGGCATCGCCCGCGCGATGGCGCTCGACCCCGACATCCTGTTTCTCGACGAACCCGGCGCCGGGCTCGATCCGCTCAGCGCGCGCCGCCTCGACGACCTCATCCTGCGCCTGCGCGACGGCCTCGGCTCGACCATCGTGGTGGTCACCCACGAGCTCGCCAGCATTTTTGCCATCGCGAACCAGTCGGTTTTCCTCGATAGTGCCACGCGCACCCAGGGTGCCACTGGCAATCCCGCCGACCTGCGCGACCATTCGGACAACCCGGCGGTCCGCCTGTTCCTGCGGCGCGGCGGGGAAACGGCAGTTCCATCCAACACCACTCCATGAGCCAGAAAGCCAGCCCCACCCTCATCGGAATCTTCACCCTCGTCGGCCTGATTCTCGCCGCTGCGAGCGTCGTGCTCTTCGGCGCGGGGAAAATCTTCGCGCGCTCGCATGAGGTGCAGTTGTATTTCGAAAAAAGCGCCAACGGCCTGCTGGTGGGCTCGGACGTGCGTTTCGGCGGCGTGCGCATCGGCCGCGTGAAGTCCATCAGCGTGCTGGTGGACCGCGGCGCCAACCGCAAGATCATCCCGGTGGTCGTCGAACTCACCGAGAAGGACCTTCGCAGCATCAGCAGCGACGAGGGCGGAGGCATCGATTTTTCCACTTACGAAGGCGTGGAAAAAGCCGTGCGCGAGGGCCTGCGCGCCGGCATGAAACAACAAAGCCTCGTCACCGGCCAGTTATACATCGAGTTCGACATCGTGCCCGGAACACCGGGCTTCGTTTTCAAGAGCAGGGAAAAGCCGCCGCATCCGGTAGTGCCCACCATCGGCACCGAGATGGACGAACTCATCGCCGGCATCTCCGACGGCATCCAGAAGTTCAACGCATTGGAACTCGACACCGTGATCAAGGAGCTGCGCGACGTGCTCTTCAGCGCCAACCAGCGCATCAGCGAAATGAACATCCGCAGCATCAATGACAATCTGGTGGGCATCACCGGCGACATCCGCCGCATCACCAGCGATCACAAACTCGTCGCCGCGGTGGACAACCTCAACGAGGCGCTCCAACAGATCGACGAACTCGCGCGCAAGGCCAACAAGGGCTTCGATCCGCTGCTGGCCGACCTCACCGCCATCATCGCGCGCGCCGATGAGGGCGTCACGCGCATCGACGAGGCCGCCAGGGAACTCTCCGCGCTGTCCAACCCGCGCTCGCCCGTGCTGCTGCGCCTGCAGACGGTGTTGCAGGAA
>JALOUA010000358.1 GCA_025457625.1 Akkermansiaceae bacterium | reverse complement strand
GAATTTGACTCCGTTGCCCTGCGTCCATGCCAACAGGCTTCGCACATCATGAAGCTCGCTATCGCTCACGGGGCATTGCGTCCATCCGTGGTTCCATTTCTTTTTTTAAGGTAAAAACGAAGGCCGCCACGATTGGGGAATCTGTGGCGGCCTTTCCGCGAGTCCGTCGCGGGGCGGTCCAAAATGCCTGCGCCAATCACGCCCCCCACTCGCTCACGGGGCAAAGGGTTGACAAAAATCCCCCTAAGTGGGAAATTCCCACCATGAAAGTTCAAAGGATCGACAGCAAACGCCGCCTTGTGCTGCCCGGCGCAAAGCCCGGCGAATGCTACTCCGTGAAGGAGGCCGGACCTGGACACTTCGAACTGGCCAAGGTCATTCCCGCTGCCAGAAAGCCGAAACCCAAGCCAGCGGAAATCGATGCCCTGCTCGCTTCCGCCGCCCTCACCCCCAAAATGAATTGGGAACACCTCCGAGTCCTCACACGCGAGCCGTGATTCTTTTGGACACCAACGTGCTCATCGACGCATTCGATCCCTCCTCCCGCTTGCATGCGTGGGCCTCGGCTCTCATCCGGGATGGCTTGCTGGGAGAGGGAGTCGCCATCAACCCGGTGATCCTCGCCGAGTTGTGTGTCGGTGATCTCAGGCCCGACACGGTCGCGGCACGCCTCGAAACTCTTGGCGTTGTCATTCTCGACCTCCCCTCCGCTGCAAGCACCCGCTGTGCCCAGGCCTACGCCGCCTATCTGGAAAACCGGCGCAAACAAGACACCCCCGAAGCACCGAAATCCCCACTCCCCGATTTCTTCATCGGCGCGCACGCTTCCTTCCTGAGTTTACCCCTGGCCACCGCCGACCTCAGCCGCTACCAGACCTACTTTCCGGAAATCAAACTCCTCACCCCACCTGCCACGGTGGAGCCATGACAAGCGCCCGCATCGGCATCAGCCCGCGCACCCTCCAAATCCGGAAACAAGGCCACCGCCGCCCGGAAGGAACCGCCCGCGCCCTGCTCCGCGTCGCCGAATCCCACCCCGAAGCCGTGCTCGAAGCGCTGCACCGGTGAGAGTGAGATGCCTCCCATCAAAACGACACCTCTCCCGCCAATTCCCGCGCTTCCTCGGCGATCTGCTCGGCCTCGGCATGGAGCGTTCCGATCTCCGCTCCATTCTCCTCGCGCGCCGTGGGCGACAAGTGGGCCGGCGACGGCGCGCCAGCCCTACCTTTGTTTTCCGCTTGCTGCCGCAGATGGGCTTTCACCCATCAATCCGTTTTGCGGGATTGTCGAAACGGCCTGCGGATCTCCAATCTCCCGCCATGTCCCGCATTCCCTGGCAGCAAATCCTCTCCTTCACGCCCGCCGATCTGGTGAAACTCCTGCTCAGCGCGGCGGTCATCGTCATCGTCAACAAGGTGCAGCTTTTCAGCGACCGGCTTTCGGCGCTGCTCATCGCGTTGCCGCTGACGTCCTTGGTGGCGATGATCTGGATGCACCAGGGCGGGCAGTCGGGCCCGCGCTGCTCGCCAACTGCGTGCTGACCACCGGCATCTTCTGGCTGACGGTGGTGATCCTGCGGAAGTTCGGGATCGACCTGATGCCGGGTTAGACGGTTTTTTCCAAAGCGGCAGTTTCGCCGGCGGCTGTTAGGACGTCGAAATTCCAAGTCACGGACGATGCGCCGAGCCGCGCGATTTCCAGCAGCACTTCGATGCGGTCGCCGGTGACGAGCGGGCGTTTGTAGTCGCAGGTGACTTTCACGCGCGGCCAGCCGCCTCGGGCGCGGTCGAAGCCGAGGATGCCGCGCGATTTGAGGAACGCGTGTTCGGCCTCCTCGAAGTAGCGGAAGATGTTGGGGAAGTGCATCCAGCCGCTGGCGTCGGTATCGCCGAAGGCGACCTCGCAGGTGTGGCGGTGGAGCGGGGCGTCCATCACTCGAAGCGGCTGACGAGCACCGAGGCGTTGTGGCCGCCGAAGCCGAAACTGTTGGAAATGGCCACCTTGACGTCGGCCTCGCGGGCGACGTTGGGCACGCAGTCGATGTCGCACTCGGGGTCCTGTTCCTCGATGTTGATGGTGGGCGGCACGATGCCTTCCTTGATGGCCATGACGCTGGCGATCAGCTCGATGCCGCCGGCCGCGCCGAGCATGTGGCCGGTCATCGACTTGGTGGAACTGACCATCAGCCCGTTCTTCACGTGGTCTCCGAAAGCCAGCTTGATGGCCTTGGTTTCCGCGATGTCGCCAAGGCCGGTGGAGGTGGCGTGGGCGTTGAGGTAATCGACGTCGGTCGGGTTTTTCCGGCCGTGGCGCAGCGCCATTTCGATGGCATAAGCCGGGCCGCTGCCATCCGGCGAGGGCGCGCTGAGGTGGTAGGCATCGGCGCTGACGCCGTAACCGATGAGTTCGGCATAGATCTTCGCGCCGCGTTTTTTCGCGTGTTCGAGTTCCTCGATGACGAGCACGCCGGAGCCTTCGCCCATGACGAAGCCGTCGCGGTGTTTGTCAAACGGCCGGGAGGCTTTCTCCGGCTCGTCGTTGCGGGTGCTGAGCGCCTTCATGTTGGCGAAGCCGCAGAGGCCCATCGGCAGGATGGTGGCCTCGGCGCCGCCGCAGATGAAGCCGTCGGCATCGCCGAACTTGATGATGCGCCAGGCCTCGCCGATGTTGTGGTTGGAGGTGGCGCAGGCGGTGACGATGACCATGTTCGGGCCCTTGAGGCCGAACTCCATGGAAATGATGCCGCTGGCGATGTTGGAGATCATCATCGGGATGGTGAACGGCGAGACGCGCTTGGGCCCCTTGGCGAGGTAGGTGCCGTGCTCGCGTTCCAGCGTGGCCAGGCCGCCGATGCCGCTGCCGACCATCACGCCGAAGCGCCGCGGGTCGATCTTGGAAACATCGAGCCCCGAATCCTGCACCGCCATTTTCGCGCCAGCCACGGCGAACTGGACGTAGCGGTCCGCGCGCCGCGAGTCCTTGGGCACGTTGAAATAACCATCCGGCTCGAAGTTTTTCACCTCGCCGGCGATCCTGCAATCGAAGGGCTCCGGATCGAGCTGCGTGATCCTCGCGATCCCGCTGCGACCGTTCCTGAGGCCCTCCCATGTGCTGTTCAAATCGTTGCCGAGGGGGGAAATGCAGCCGATGCCGGTGATGACGACGCGTCGTTCGTTCATGATTTCGGGGCACAGTCTGACGGTCCGTCCAGCCCGGCGCAAGCCTCATCCATGGCGGATTCCGGGGTTCGGGGAAACTAGCAGAACCGACGGTTGCGATCCCGCTCGTTGGCGGCTCCGCATTGCGGGCATCGGGTGATTTTCCCATGGCTGTGATCCTCGTAGGCATGCAGGCAAAGCCGGCAGATGAAGCGGTCGGCGAGTGAGCGCGCCTCGGAGCGCGCGTGCAGGGTGCGCGAGACCGCCGTGAGGATCAGCACCAGAAAACAGCTGCCGAAGACCACGAAGAGCACGAAATCAGTGAGTGTCAGTTCCATCGGCGGGAGGATTGGCGAACCCGACAGCCACGGCGATCCAGCGGGTCGCCTGCGCAGGGGCGGGTTGGAAGGAAACGCGCCGCAGCCAGCCATCGATCACGGATGGCCCCGCCTCGTCGCCGCCCGCCAGCGGAAAGCAGTCGAGCACCTCGCCCGCCGCGCCGAGCCGCAACAGGAAGCGCCATGGCTCGGCCGCCATCGCCGGATCGACAACCGCGTCGAAGGGCGGCAGTTCACGGGGCAGGGACGCGGCATCAATGCCGGAAAGCGGGTAAAGCACCGGCTGCGGCGAGCGTTTTTCCAGAGTCCGCGGCGCGACCGCAGCGGGTTTGCGTGTGGGCAGGAGCGGATCACGCGGCGAGGTCCAGCGTGAAACCACCGCCGGATCCTTCTGCCGGAGATCGCGCAGGGCAGGCACGTATGGCGGCGCCTGCCAGCGCGCCAGATTTGGTATGCGGCCGGTTTCCCCCTCCCATTCGGTGGGGTCGAAGCGCGAGGGGAACGGCCCTCCCTCGCGCGCCATCTGGGTGAGCGCGCGGCCATCCATATCATCAAGCGCCCGGATCACGGATGCCTTGGCGGCGGCCCATGAAACAGGCGGTGAGACACGGATTCTAACAGACGACAACAGCAGCGCGAAGATGGCGCCCGAAACCGCCAGCGCGATGAAAAACGGCCACTGCGGCCCGCGCGGCCTGCGCCATGGAAACACCCAGTCCGGCGCCTCCATCCGCTTGTGTTTCATGGAAAGGCGCCTTGCCATCATTCGGAGGAGGTTGCGGCCGCCGGGGCCGTCATGTTCGCACCCACCAAAGCCAGCCGGAAACCCTTGCCCAACACCAGTTCGGAGACCTGCCGCTCGACGCCCACCGGCGTGCCTCCGTCCGTCTGCAACAGCACCATCACCCTGGCCGGCGCGCCCTCGGCACGCAGTTGCTCCATCCGCGCGGAAAGTCCCGGGAAGTCCACCAGATCCCGCCCGAGGTGGATGCGCGGACCATCGGCGCCGGGGCCCAGCGTGATCACCAGCGTCTCCTGATAGCGAGCAGGGCGAAGATATCGAGCACCGGCACCGCGTGCAGCAGCCCGGGCCGCTCCGGAAGCGTTGTTTCCAGTTTCAATGCGCGTGATCCTGTTTGGCTTTCGCATGTTTCCTGCCCGCCGTGACCTCGCCGCGGAAGGTCTCGAACTCCTTCTCCTCGCGCGCGTCGGCGATCAGGTGCACCATTTCGATGCCCGCGCGTTCGATGCGGTGGATCAGGCGTTTCGCCCGGCCGAGGAAATAGAGATAGAACAGGTACATCGGCACCGCCACCGTGAGGCCGAGCACCGAGGTGATCAGCGCGGTGAACACGCCGGCGGTCAGTTCGGCCGGACCGGTGAAGCCGCCCTGCTCGCTGACTTTCTGGAACGTCTCCAGCATCCCTAACAGCGTGCCGAGCATGCCCACCAGCGGAGCGAGCAGCGCGACGCCGAGGATCGCGCGGATGTTCTTCTCGATCGCGGGCACCTCCATCTGCCCCGCCTCGCGGGTGACATCCCGCAGGTCGGTGCGCGGCAGGTAATAGCGCAGCAAGGCCGCATGCGCCACCCGCGCCACCGGGCCGGGCGCGCGCGCCGCCTCGTGCAGCGCCTCGGCGAAGGCCCGCCGCCGGACGTGGTGTGCCAGTCCGACGAGCAGGTCGCCCACGTTGATCCGCGCGCGGTGGAAGAAAAACAGCCGCTCAACCACGCAGACCGAGCCGATGAACGCCAGCCCGAGCAGCACCCAAACCAGCGGTCCGCCCTGCTCGATCAAGCCCGAAGGTTCCATCAATGCCAGTATCATCCGGCACCGAAGCTACGGCGGCGGCCGCAGGCTTGGCCAGCACCAAAACTCCCGCGCCGGGGCGCCTGCCGTCGGGTGTCACAGGGGTTTGCGTGACGTTTCCGTCAATCATGGTGTCTCGCCACCGGCGCTGCGGGCGGCCATACCGTGCGCCTGCCAATGGAGTTGTTCCTGATCGATGCCACCGGCCCGTTTTTCCGCAACCACGACCGGAAACGCGTCAACTGGTCCAAAATCCCCTTCACGCATCTCGACACGGCCACTGACGACGACTGGGCCGCGATGGAAGCCGAGTTGGAGCATTTCACATGGCGTGTCGTGAGGCAGGGATACAACGCCGTCTCGCTCGACGATCTCGCGCACCTCGCGCCGCATCCGCTGCACGAGCCGGAGATCGCGGCACGCATCCGCGCCATGCGCGCGCGCTTCACCCGGTTTTTCAACCTGCTGCGCGACCGCCACGGATTGCGCGTTTATCTCACCAGCGACGTGCTGCCGCTCACGCCCGCCATCGGGGCGGCGATGGGCGGCGACCACGCGGCGCTCGAGGATTATTATCATCAACTCGTCTGCGGCGTGCTGGATGATTTCCCGCAACTCTCCGGCCTGATCCTGCGGGTGGGCGAGAGCGATGGCAACGACGTCCGCGATCCCATCCGCACCCGCCTGTTCCTGCGCAACGCCGCCCAGGCCAACCGCCTGCTGCGGCGGCTGCTGCCGGAATTCGAGCGCCGCGGCCGCGACCT
>JALOUA010000097.1 GCA_025457625.1 Akkermansiaceae bacterium | reverse complement strand
CAGACCGACAGCCGACAGAATGTCGGCGCTCCGAGCCGTGCAAAAACCCGCCGTGGCAGGGTCTTTCTAACAATTCACGCCCCTCACCCAAGGATCCGCACCTCGTCCGCCTGGATGAGGCGCTCGACGCCCGCATCGGTCCGCAGCAGCAACTCGCCTCCCGGCGCGATGCCCTCGACCACGCCCGTGCGCGGGCCATGACAAGTGGCCAGCGACACGCGCCGGCCGGTGAGCACGCAGCGCTGGCGCACGCCATCGAGCAATTCGTCGAATCCGGAACCGATATTGCGGCAGTGGCGCGCGAATCCACGGATGATCTCGGCAAGCACCTCTCCACGCGGGGTTTGCAACGAGGTTTCGAGACGCAGCGAGGTGGCGATGGACGCGATTTCATCGGGAAAAACCGTGCCGTTCACATTGATGCCGATGCCTGCGATGACGAAATCCCGGCCGGCCTCGACAAGGATGCCCGCCACCTTGCGACGCCCGATCCAGACGTCATTGGGCCACTTGACGCCGGCTGCCGGGCCGGAACGTTCCACCGCCTCGGCGACGGCCAGCCCCGTCGCCAGGGCCAGGCGCGGCCACAATGCCTTGGGCTCCTGCGGCCGGATGAGCACGGAGAACGCCAGCGATCCGCCGGGTTCCGAAAACCACGCCGCGCCCCGGCGCCCGCGCCCGGCGCTCTGGTGCAGCGCCAACAGCACCAGCCCCTCACCCGCTCCGTCCTCGGCGAGCGCGCGCAGCTCGTCATTGGTGGAGGCGGCGGACTCGCGAACCAACAGGCGGAAAGGCTCGGGAAATCCCGCGGCGGCGGCGGCAAACTCATCACTCATGCTCAAGCGGGCGTGAAATCCAATCCAATGTCGAGCGCCGGCGCGGAATGGGTGATCGCACCGACCGAGATGAAATCGACGCCGGTGAGCGCGATCTCATGGACGGAATCAAGCGTGACTCCGCCGCTGGCTTCAAGCATCGGACTGACACGCTCGCCACGCAGTTCCACGGCCTCGCTGAGCTCTTGAGGACTCATGTTGTCCAACAGGATGTGATCGACGCATTCCATTGCCAGAAACTTGCGGACCTGCGCGATGTCATCCGCCTCCAGTTCCACCCCGATGCCCGGTTTGTCGGCTTTCACGCGGCGGATCATCGCCTGGATGGCTTCCAGTCCGCCCTCGGCGATGAGATGGTTGTCCTTCAACATCACACGATCGTAGAGGCCCATGCGGTGATTCATGCCACCGCCGTGCACGACCGCCTGTTTTTCGAGCACGCGGTATGCGGGCGTCGTCTTGCGGGTGTCGAGAATCCTCGCCCGGGTGCCCTTCACCGCCTCCACATACTCGGCCGTGAGCGTGGCCACACCGCTGAGTTTCTGGATGAAGTTGAGCGCCGTGCGCTCGGCGGTGAGGATCGAGCGCGCCTGCCCCTCGACGCGCAGCAACAACGCGCCCTCGCTGACGCGGCTGCCATCCGGGATCAGAACCTCCACCTCCAGGCCGGGATCGACACGCGAGAAAACGCGTGCCGCAAGGTCCACTCCGGAAACGACCCCTTCCCGCCGCACGGTCATGAAGGCGCGCGCCTTTCGATCTGAAGGAATGAAATAGAGCGAAGTCACATCGCCGCCGCCGATGTCCTCGGACAACGCGCACTCGATCAGCAACCCGGAGTTGTCTTTCATCGCAGCGAGTGGAAATGGCCCGCCGCGCGCTGTCAATCGCGCCGCTCACAGATCGAACCAGTCCGTGGGCTCGTGCTGGCAGGCGCAGTGCAGGCCGACGTGGCCGTGGCCGATTTCCTCAAGGCAGGCGCGCAGCCGGCCCATGGCGAGATCCGGCTGGTTGCAATCGGAACTCAGGTGGCCGAGCACCACGCGGCCGAGGCCGGGATGGGAGATATCCCTGAGCAGCTCCGCGACCTGGTCGTTGGAAAGGTGGCCGTGGCGCGAGGCGATGCGCTGCTTGGTTTGCCACGGCCGCTTGGTGTCGGAGTCCAACAAATCCATGTCATAGTTCGCCTCCACGAAGAGCCCGTGCAGTCCGCGCAGGCGCTCGGTCATGCTGCGGGTGACATGGCCGGCATCCGAGACCATGCCGAGCTGGCGGCTGTGGTTGCAGATGACATATCCCACCGGATCCACCGCGTCGTGATGCACGGTGAAACTGTCGATCTCCGCATCGCCGATGGCGAAACTCCGCGCGGTTTCAAAAGTCCGCCAGGTGCCCTCGGTCAGCCCCTGGATCGCCAGCTCGCGCCGCGTGTCATGGTTGGCATATACCGGCACCGGATGTTTTTTGAGAAAGGTCTTCAAGCCGCGGACGTGGTCGCCGTGTTCATGGGTCAGCAAAATGCCATCCAGCGACGAGGGATCGATGCCCACCTGCAAAAGCCGCAGGCAGAGTTGTTTGGCGCTGAGTCCGGCATCGACCATCAGGCGCACGCCGCCGCATTGCACGACGGCCGCATTGCCGCCGCTGCCACTGCCAAGCACTGCAAACCGGATCACCGCGCGAGGATGGGCTTTCCCCGTGAAGCCGGCAAGAGTTTCAACGCCGCGCTCAATACTTCTTGCGCAGGTGCGAGGGCAGGATGTTGAGCTGCTCGCGATACTTGGCGATGGTGCGGCGCGCCACCTTGACGCCCTGGGCGGCGAGCGCGTTCATCAGCGCCTCGTCCGACATCGGCTTGGCGGGATTTTCCCCGGCCACCAATTGCTGGATGGCCTCGCGCACGCCGGCGTTGGAAACCTCGCTGCCATCCTCCGTTTGATAGCCGGTGGCGAAAAACGCCCGCATTTCCATCAGCCCCTGCGGGGTGAGCACATACTTGCCGGCCACCGCCCGCGAGACGGTGGTGGCGTGCATGCCCAGCTCGTCGGCGATCTCGTTCATCGTCAGCGGCCGCAGGTGGCGCGGACCCTTGCGGAAGAAATCCTGCTGGTGCTCGATGAGCTTGTGCGCGATGGCCAGGATCGTTTCCTGCCGCAGCGAGATCGAGCGGATCAGGCTGCGGCCGTCGCGGATCTGCTCGCGCAGGTATTGCCGTGCCTTGGCATCCACGCCGCTGCGGCCGATCAGGTCCTTGTAGTAGTCATTGATGCGCAGGCTCGGCAGGTTCTCGCCGGTGAGCCGCGCCTCCAGCAAACCATCGTCGTTTCTCTCGATGACCACGTCCGCAACGATGTAGGGATTGCCGGTGGGATTGAAATCACCGCCGGGATTCGGTGTCAGCCGGCCGATGCGCGCCGCGGCCTCCGCCACGCGCTCGAGGCTGGTGCCCAGCGCCCTGGCGATCTGCGGCTGGCGCTTGCGCGCGAGATCCTCCAGATGATCGCGCACGATCCGGTATTCGATGGTCTCCGTGCCGCTGGCGCGCTCAAGCTGCAACAAGAGCGATTCCGCGATGCCGGAAGCGCCGACACCCGCCGGATCGAATGACCGGATGAGCCGCAGGCCGGCATTGAGATGGGACTGCTTGATTCCAATGCGCTGGCCCAGCTCCCTGATGGGCAGATCGAGAAACCCGCGTTCATCCAGATTGCCGAGGACGGCCTGCGCCGCCGCGCGCACCTCCGGCTCCACCATCGATAAATCAAGCTGCTGCTGGAGATGTTGCTGCAGCGAGACGGGCGCGACGATGGAATCATAGAGATGCTGGCGGCGCTCCTCGTCCTCCTGCGTCCATGGCGCGGATTTCCCCTCCATGATCGAGCGGTCCCGCCAGTCGTCGTCGGTTGTGTTGAGGTAATCCAGCGAATCCGCCTCGTCCGCGTCCGGCCCCTCCTCATCGAGCGAAAGCGACTCCGTCACGTCCTCCAGCACCGGATTGGCCTCCAGCGCCTGGGTGATCAACTGGGACAATTCCATCGTCCCCGCCTGCAGGATTTCCAGACTCTTGCGCATCTGCGGCGCAAGCGTCTGCTGCTGCGAGAGCGATTGTTGGAAATACAGGTCTGCCATGGCCGGCGTCGGTTCGCCACTGCCACACTAGACGCGATGTGCACGGAGTGAAGCAAAATACATGCCATGCGGAGTAATTTTTATTGATGCTGGCGCGATTGTAGCGGATGCAGCTTGCAGAATTTCGAAGTTTTTTCTTGGTTTGCAAAAATATGCGTAGTAATCAGCAATTTACAACCAGCAATGTCTGGTACTGAAAGCCCCGCAAAATCCACCTGTCGATCGAATCCAAAAACCCAACCGCCGATCCAACCCGATGAAAAACACCACCATCGCCACCATCGCACTCAGTTTGACCGCCACCGCAGCCATGGCCCTGCCGCCCAAACCCGGAGTTACACACACGAGCGTCGCCGATACCCTGCCTCCTCCCTCATCCGGGGGCATTGGCTGGGGTGCGGGGACGGCCGGCACCACGATCGTGACGTGGTATCGTTATCTTGGCTTGCCAGTCATCGCCCAGACCACGCCGAACGACCGGCTTTATGCCTTTCCCGGCCGGGTCAATCTGGTGGCGGGCATCACCGCGGCAAATGACGAGGGAGTTTTGAGCAATGGCCCGGGCTATAGTTGGAGCGGTTTGCCGGGAAACCCCACTGTCCCCGCCCTCATCGAAGGCAGTCCGATTGGGGCTAATTTTCTTGGCAATCTGACCGGTCAGCTTGCCGCCGGCTCCACCTTGACCAACCCCTCGGTTCAACGGCTTCAAATTTCCAGCAATGGCATCGTCGCCTGTCAAACTTTCAGCAATGACACCATCAATGTCTTCCGCGAGGGCATCGCCGCCAACAGCTCGATGCTCAGCCTTGGCGCGGCCAGTGCCATCCTGCCGATGACCGACCGCCAACCCGGCGTGATGGATGATGATTGCCAGAACATCGCCGCCCGCGAGCAATGGGTGACCGCTCCCCTCCAGCGCGTCAACCGCTTCCGCTTCCCCGGAGGCACAGGTCTCCCGATGAACCCATTGCCGCTCTCCACCAGTTGGTTTGTGGCTTCCACCTTGCCCACGCCACTCGGAGGACTCTGGTGGCCGACCCAAGGTGCGGTCGCCCGTCCGGGCAGTCCATCCATCAGCGCGGCGGGCGTGGTGGCGGCCCATTGCATCGATAACTTGACGGTGCCCTTCCAACGCCCGCACATCCGGATCGAAGATCCCACGGGTGCACAGTCGATTGTGATGCGCCAGGGAACTCCCTGTGGCCTTAACGCCATACCCGGGGCCAACTTTTTCGGCGTGGTCAACTCATCACTCATGGCACTCAACAACCGCGCAGCCGCCGGAAACAACAAGGATGTCATCGCCTGGCAGATGACCAACATGCGCAGTGCTCCGAATTCCGGCATCATCAACCTGCCAAGCCTGTGGTGCCGCCAGACGCCCTTCCCGCCCACCTGCACCTACATCACCCACGGCGGCGGGGCCGTTCCCGCACCGGGCATCGCCGCCCACTTTTTCAATTCTTTCTACGCCCTGCACGTGACGGAAGATCCAACGAATCCGAGCATTTCCAGGGTCATTTTCGGTGTCAATCTGGTGCCGGCCAGCACTCCGCCGAGACGTGCCATTTACTCCTGTGACATCAGCGGAGGTCTTGCGGGTCCGCTCACGCTGATCGCCACCAATGTCCCGGGTGTCACTCCCCTCCAGCCATACACCGGAGGGACTGACGAGTTGGCCACCTTTGGCACTGCCGCCGGCACATCGGGGCATCTTTTCAGCGTCAGCCGCTACGGCGAGGTTTTGTTCAAAGCCACGGTCGGTGCCAATATCACCCCACCGGGAACAACCCCCGGCCAGCGCCAGGTGCTCGTGGTGGCCGCGCCACCCACCTATGGCCTGGAAGTCTGGGCCCAGAGCGGAATCACCTCCTTCACCAGCATTGGAGGCACCACGGCCACCTTCACCAACTTCACCCTCACCCAGCCGGACCAAGGCACCTACAGTCGCGGCCAAGGCATCGCCAGCCTGCCCGCCCCCCTTGGCACCAGTATCATCTTCCGCGGCCACTCGGGAGCCAACCACGCCATCATCCTCGCCAACTGAGCGCTGACGACCACAGCCTTCAACCAACCCAACATCATGAAGACAACTTCATTTCCCTGTCTTTTCGCCGCCCTGCTCGTCATGGCGTCGCCTGCATACGCCACCGGGGACTCCGACTCCGACGGCTTGTTGGATGCCGAGGAAGAGGTCCTCGGCACCGACCCCCTCGATGATGACAGCGATGGCGATGGCATCATCGACGGACAGGAAAACGCCAGAGGCACGTCACCCCTCGATCCCGACACGGACCTGGACGGTATTCCGGACGGAGAGGAG
Organism: Akkermansiaceae bacterium; assembly: GCA_025457625.1. Lineage (GTDB taxonomy): Bacteria > Verrucomicrobiota > Verrucomicrobiia > Verrucomicrobiales > Akkermansiaceae > Luteolibacter. The sequence goes on along the minus strand of JALOUA010000097.1, from coordinate 16,073 downwards.
TTGGATCAATCCACCGATCCTTTCGACGACGACAGCGACGGAGATGGCATCCCTGATCATGAAGAGACCGATCTCGGAACCAACCCGCTCGATCCCGACAGCGATGATGACGGACTCTCCGACCATGGTGAGGTCAATGATTTCAGCACCGATCCGCTCATTGCAGACAGCGATGGCGATGGTTTGTCGGATTCCGAGGAAGTGAGTCTTGGCAGCAGTCTCTTGCTGGCCGACAGCGATGGCGACGGGCTCCGGGACGGCACGGAGATCGCGGTCGATCTCGATCCGCTTTCCACCGACAGTGACGAGAATGGCGTGAGTGATCCGCAGTTCATTGTCAGCGCCTCCGAGCCGGCGGTCCAACTGCAACCCACAGGCAGTCCGCACCAAATCCAGTTCACCGCGCTTCCCCATGTGAGCTACGATGTGTTGTTTTCCGAAGACTTGAAGAATTGGGATATCCTCGAACAAATCGATGCCGGCACACTACCCACCGTGCAAAGCATCGCCGAGCCGGTCGCCGGTCGCCCGAAAGGTTTCTTCACGCTAAAACCTCACTGAAGGGGAAGATCACCCGGAACCACGCGGGCGCGGCACCCTGCCCGGCCGGAGCGGCGTTCCTCATCTTCCGCAAGTGAGCCGCCATTAAAGCAGTCCGCCCCAATCACACGCGGGGGGCGATTGGGGCGGTTACACACACTATGCTGGGGGGCGCTCCTGATTCCGGGGTCTCAGAAACCGCAGGGGGGCGCGGGGAAATCTTGATGCCGGAGGATGACACCAAAACGGACGCATGTCACTCACGCGATCGCGGGGGAGAAGATCCCGAAGTCACAGATCACTTCATCGAGGCGAGGATCTGGTCGGTGAGGACCTGCACGAGTTTTTCCGCCTCGGGGTCGAGTCTGGCGGGGTTGTTAGAAGCGCCGCCCTGATCCGGGATGCGGCAGACGGTGCCGGGCTGGAACCCGGCGTTGTCACAAAGCTGGCACTCGGTCCAGTTGGCGCGCTTGTCGTCCATGCCGAGGGTTTTGCGCAGGGCGATGAGTTCCTTGGCCTGGCCGCCGGTGATGGTGAGCAGTTCGCCGCCCTTGAGTTGGGAGGCCACCCAGACGGTTTTGCAGTAGGACTCGACGTTTTCCATTTTCCAGTAGGCGTCCTCGATGTCCTTGCCCCAGGTGATGACGCCGTGGTTGACCATGAGCACGGCCATGTGATCGACGGCGGCGTTGCCGACGACTTCGGCGTTGGCCGGAGTGCCGGGCGTGCGGTATTCCGCCATGCCGATCTGGCCGAGGAAAACCTCCGCCTCGGGAATCATGCAGGTGGGCGGCTGGACGCCGGCCACGGCGAAGGCGGTGCCGTGCGGCGGGTGCGCGTGGCAGCAGGCCTTGGCCTTCGGCTGGCGCTTCATGATGGCGAGGTGGGTCATGCACTCGGAAGTGCGCTTGTATTTGCCGGCAAGCTGTTTCCCCTCCATGTCCACAAGGCACATTTGCTCGACGGTCATGAAGCCTTTTGAAACGAGCGTCGGCGTGCAGAGAACCAGATTGTCACCGACGCGTATGGTGAGGTTGCCGCCGTTGCCGTCGGTGTATTCGCGGGCCCACATGCGTTTGCCGATGCCGACCATCGTTTCCTTGAGCGCGACGATGGCGGGCGAGTTGAAGAAGGCTTCGATCTCGGCCGGTGTTTTGGGGTCCTTGCCGGGAGTCCAGTGGTATTCGTAATCCGGCAGGATCGGCTCGGAGGGTGCGGACGGCTTGGAGACCGGTTTGGCGGCACCGTTGAACACGGAACCCAGTCCGTCACGCAGCACATCCTTGGCGGACGGAGTGAGCACCGCGCCGGCAGGGATGTCGGCGGCGGATTTTCCGGCCTTGAGAAGGGCTTCGATGTCGGCGGCGGTATAGACTTTCTTGCTCATGGTTTCGAGGCGGGTGGTTGATAGGAAAGTGAATCGAAAATGGCGACGGTGATGGCGTCGATGGGGATGTCGTAATCGAACGGCGCGGTGGCCTCGGCACCTTCGACGATGCCGACGATGTCTCCGTCCCCGGCGCCGAGGTTGTCATAGGCGACGAGTGAGAACTGCGGCGAGTGGACCGGAGGCTTGCCGCAGGCGCTGTTGAAATCCTTCGCGTCGAGCGGATTGCACATCATGAAGGAGGGGTCTTGGACATTCAGGGTGACCCTGCCGATGACTTGGGCGACGCGCACTGTGGGAAAAGAAATTTGAGATTGGATATTTGAAATTGAGGGTCAGTCGATGACGCCTTGGATGAAGTTTCTAACGGGCGATTTCCCGTCGTGGACGATGTGTCGGGCACCGACGCCATCAGTGGAGACGAAGACTTTGGAATGGAGTCCCGCGCCGAAGAGGTCGATGGCCACCATCGGCGCGCCCAGCGGCTGTTCCGCGGCATCGAGTGGCTGGCACAGCAGCATCCTGCAGCCCTTCAGCGAGGGGTGGCAGTGGCTGCTGACGGCATGGCCGACGACAATGGCGGGGATCATGAGCTGTCAGATGATGCGGAGGTTTTCGACGAGGACGCAGCGGCGGACGCGGGTGAAGGTTTTGGGAGTGGTGATGCCCTCGCCGGTGGTGGTGGCGATGGAGTAGGAAAGGTAGCCTTCACCGCCGAGTCCGAGGCCGGCGACGGATGCACCGTTTTTCACAAAGATGGTGGTGTCCATTTCCTTCGCCATGTAGGTCATGTGATTCACGTCCAAGGTATGGATGATGGCGGAGTGGCGGTAGTTGTGCTCGGCGCGCTTGGCCTCGCGGACCGCGGTTTCAAAGTCCGGGCAGGAAACGATGGGCATCATCGGCATCATTTGTTCCTCCTGGACGAAGGGATGGTCGGCATCGGTCTCGGCGAATAGCATCTGCGTGCCGGCCGGGATGCTGGCACCGGCGTGTTCCGCGAGTTTGGATGGATCGGCGCCGACGAGCGCGCGGTTGACCGAGGCGTGGGCGCAACCACCGCCTTCGCCGGGCTTGATGGTGAAGGCGGCTGCGGTGAGTTTCTCGAGTTGCTGCGCGTTGATGCGGGCCGCACCGGCCTTGGTGAGTTCCTCGCAGAAGCGGTTGAAGACGGAGGCAACGACGAACACGGCCTTTTCGCCGATGCAAAGCAGGTTGTTGTCAAACGCGCCGCCTTCGATGATGCCGCGCGCGGCGCGGGCGAGATCGGCGGATGCATCGACCACCACGACCGGATTTCCCGGACCGGCGCAGATCGCGCGCTTGCCGGATTTCATCGCGGCAGTGACGACCGCGGGGCCGCCGGTGATGGCCAGCAGCGGGATCAGCGGATTCCTGCAGATGGCGTCGAAGGATTCGAGCGTCGGTTGCTCGATGGTGGTGATGATGTTATCAATTCCGATCTCGCGGAAGATCGCCTCGTTGTAGGCGCGCACGGCCATGGCCGCGCTGCGCGCGCCGCCGGGATGCGGGTTGAAGACGATGGCATTGCCGGCAGCCACCATGTTGATGACGTTGCCGGTGAGGGTTGGAACCGAATGGGTGACCGGCAGGATCGCGCCGATCACGCCGAAGGGCGCGTATTCCTCAAGCGTGATGCCGCCGTCGCCGCTCATGGCATAGGGTTGCAGCCATTCGGTGCCGGGCACGTTTTTGGTGATGAGCAGCTTGCCGATCTTGTGATCAAGGCGGCCGATTTTGGTTTCCTCCATCTCGAACCTGCCCCAGGCATCGGCGTTGGAAACGCACATGGTCTTGACGATCTCGATCACCTTGGCGCGGCCGGCGACGCCGAGTTTCTTGAGCTTGAGATGGGCGTCGTTGGCGGCCTCGGCGGCTTTGGTCACGCAATCGAACACGCCGCGCTGGCCGGTGGATGAGGACGTGGAACAACCGCATGATGGTTTGGCGGCCGGACTCGGAGCCGCGGCCTTCGGCTGGTTTTCAGCCAAGCGCGCGACGACGGATTCAACGACGGAGCGGAGGATTTCGGGATCGATGGTTTTCATTCGATGCGGAGATGTATTGCGGGAATCGGAGCGAGGAACCACTGAAACACTGAGAACCACTGAGGGAACTGAGTGAAGAGGTTGTATGGGTCAGGGGTGCTTCTTGAGATTTGCGATGCGTTTGATCTGAAGTTTTGAGTGTTTGAAATTGATGAGAAGACCGATTTCAAGACCGGTGATGTTCAGGTAGCCAAGCATCTGGGCAATATGGGTGTCGCTGAACGCTTCGACAACTTTAAGGTCCACGATCACACGTGCATCGACGATGAGATCGGGTATCAGGTTGCCGATGTAGCGGGATTTGTATCGGACCTCGTAAACCTTCTGCTGGACGAAGTTGATTTTCCGCTCCGCAAACTCGATGCAAAGCGCTCGTTCATAAAGAACTTCATCAAGGCCGGGCCGTAAATCCTCGTGGACCGCCTGGGCAGACGCGATGATCTCCGATGTCAGATCGGAATGCGGATACTGCCCTTCGTCAAAACTCTTCATCCAATCAGTGTCCTCAGTGGTTCTCAGTGTTTCAGTGGTTTCTTTCGCCGAATGCCGGAATGCTCTCAGCCGCCTTTGTAGAGGGTTTTTCCCTGCACTTCGACGCGGTCGATGATGGCGACGATGGCGGCGTCCACGGGGATCGACTTGAGACCCTGGGCGTTGCGTGCGGAACTGCCTTGGCAGAACATCACGAGTTCGCCCTCGCCGGCGCCGACGGTGTCGATGGCGACGATGGTGTTGGAGCCGTCCTTGAACTTGGACGGATCCTTGTCGTCCACCAGTTTGGGGCGGAGCAGCAGCAGTTTCCTGCCCACCATCTGCTCGTCCTTCTTGGTGGAGACGACTTGTCCGATGACTTCCGCGAGGAACATGGGTGGATGAGTTGAAAGTGATAAGTGATCAGTGGAGCGGCTGCGGCCATGAATGGCTTGCCCCGCGCCAAGACTGTTCACTTCGGGCTCACTTGCGCGGGGCGCGGGCGGCGGTGTCCTTGGGGAGCACGCCGTCGATGGCGTCGTCCGGGCGGGCGATGACGTGGGCGCTGATGACTTCGCCGCCGGCATCGGCGGCGGCGGCGGCACCGGCGTCGATGGCCGCCTTGACGGCGGCGACATCACCGGTGACGACGGCGTTGCACATCGCGTTGCCGATTTGCTTCATCGGTCCGGCGAGTTCGACGTTTGCGGATTTGAGCATCGCGTCGACGCCGACGACGAGGCAGGCGAGGCCGCGGGTTTCGAGGAGTCCTACTGCTTGTTTGGCCATGGTGGTTGTTGGTTTGGTGTGATTGGTTGTTGGTGGGAGAATCAGGAGAGTTTGCGGAAGACTTCGCGGGCGAGCACGAGCTCTTCATTGGCGGGAATGACGAGGATGGCGGCCGGCGAGTCGTCGCTGGCGATGTCGCATTCGGTGGCGCGGCAGGCGGCGTTCTTTGCTGGGTCGGCACATATGCCGAAACCTTCGAGCCCCTGGCAGACGGCGGCACGCAGGGCGGGGTTGTTCTCACCGATGCCGGCGGTGAAGACGAGGGCGTCGATGCCGCCGAGTTCGATCATGAATGCGCCGATCCAGTGACGGATCGAGTGGACGAGGCAGTCGAGCGCGAGTTGCGCGTCCTTGTTTCCCGAGTCTGCGGCCTGGCGGACATCGCGGATGTCGTTGGAAACGCCGGAGAGGCCTAACAGACCGGACTCCTTGGTGAGCTGGCGTTCGGCTTCGTCGAGAGGGATGCCGAGCGTGCGCATGGCATAGGGAATGGCACCGGAGTCGAGGTCGCCGACGCGGTTGTTCTGCGGCAGGCCGCTTTGCGGCGAGAAGCCCATGCTGGTGCCGATGGCCACGCCGTTGAGAATGCCGGTGACCGAACTGGAGCCGCCCAGATGGCAGGAAATGACGCGGAACGGCTTGCCGGAGACCGATTGGGGACCGTCGAGATAAAGACGCCGGGCGATTTGCGCCACGTCTTCACGTCCGCAGAGTTCGGCGGAGCGCTCGGCGACGAACTTGTGGCTCGCCCCATGGAAGCCATAGCGGCGGATGCCGATGTCACGCCATGTTTTGGGAATGGCATAGTTCGCGGAGGCCTGGCTGGTCCACTGGTAGAAGGCCGTTTCGAACAGCGCGACGAGTTCCGCCTTGGGCAGTGATTTGGCGAACTGGCGGATGCCGTTCGCGTAGGGCGGATTGTGCGCGGGAGCGACGGCGGCGAAGCCTTCCAGGGCATCGATCACCGCCTGATCCGCGATGACGCAACCGCTGAGGTTCTTGCCGAGCACGGTCTTGAATCCCACCGCATCGATTTCAGCCGGGCTGCTGATGACTCCGTCGCGTTGAAGGGTGGCGAGGGCGTCATCAATCACAGCGGCGTAATCGTCCACGCGCTCGTAGCCGCCCTTGGCAACGACTTCCCCTCCGTCCTCATCCATGCGGAAGAGGCGGTATTTGAAGGACGTCGAGCCCAGGTTGGCGACGAGGATGAGCATGAGATGAGACAGAAGATTTTGAGACGGAAGACCGGATCAGATTTCAGACGTTGGAAAGCATTGGATTGCGCCTTCTTTTCCTCTGTCTTCTGTCTCCAAGTCTTCAGTCTTCCATCAGCCGAGCCACGCGCCGAGCTTGGAGAGATCGTCGTGCGGGCGCGGAATGACCTGGACGGATGAGACTTGTCCGAGGCTGGATGCCGCTGCCGCGGCGGCGTCGAGGCCGGCCTTCACGGCGGCGACATCGCCGGTGAAGAAGCCGGTGACGAGGCCGGAGCCGATTTTCTCCCAGCCGGTCATCTTGATGTCCGCGGCCTTGAGGGCGGCGTCGGAGGCTTCGAGAAGTGAGACGAGGCCCTTGGTTTCAAGGATGCCGATTGCTTGTTTGGCCATTTTCGTTAGATGTTATTGGTTGAGGATATGGGGTTTTCAGGCAATTCCGAACTGGCTGAGAAGTTCCGAATGCGGGCGGGCGATGACGTGTGCGGAGACAAGCTCGCCAACGCGGCCGGCGGCATCGGCCCCGGCATCGACGGCGGCCTTGACACTGCCGACGTCGCCCTTGACGAGCACGGTGAGGAAGGCCCCGCCGATTTGGATTTGGTTGACGAGTGTGACGTTGGCGGCCTTCGCCATCGCGTCTGTGGCTTCGACGCTGCCGACGTAGCCTTTGGTTTCAATCATGCCGAGTGCTTGACTCATGGTGGTGTGGTGTTGGTTGTGGGATTCGGATTATTTGATCAGTTCGCAGAAAGTGTCGGGCTTGAGGCCGCAGGCGTTGCCTTCGTCGGTATCGATGTGGACTTCGAGTTTGAAGCTGGGATCGACGCGCACGACGAGGTTGTCGAAGGTCATGCCGAGCGGGCCGTGGACCTTGAGTTTCATAACATCGAGGTGTTTCACGCCGTAGAACGCGGCGTCGTCGGGGTGCATGTGGACGTGGGGCTGGGCGCGGATGACGCCGTCGGGAAGTTCGAAGTAGCCGTTGGGCCCCATCAGCATGCAGCCGGGAGTGCCCTTGATATCCCCGGACATGCGGACCGGGATGTCGAAACCGAGTGAGACGGCGTCGGTGTAGGCGAGCTCGACCTGGTTGAGGGTGCGGCAGGGACCGAGGATGCGGAGGTTGGAAATCACGCGGCTGCGCGGACCGATGAGGGTGACGGACTCCTTGGCGGCATACTGGCCTTCCTGATAGAGTCCCTTCATCGGGGTGAGTTGGTGGCCTTTGCCGAAAAGCGCCTCCACAGCCGCCTGTGTGAGATGGCAGTGGCGGGCGGAAATGTTCACAAGAAGCGCGTTCGGGGCTTTTGAAGCCGCAGGCAGCTTCAGCCCGAGCTTGGCGTAAACCTGCTCGCGGACCAGGTGTTCGACGACGGTGCGCGGCGTGGAGGATTGAAGCGTTTCGGCCATGACTTGGCTTTGTTTTGTTGGATTTTATTGACAAGTCAATTAGAAAAACCAACTTTTCCCAAAAATTCACAGAAATTTCCCGAAATCATGCTCGCCATTGAACGTCAACGCCGGATCCTGGACCTCCTGCAGACTGCCGGGTCGCTGCGGACGACCGAAACCGCCGAATCGCTCGGAGTGACCGACGAAACGGTGCGCAAGGACTTTGAGTTGCTGGAAAAACAAGGGGAATTGCTGCGGATTCACGGTGGAGCGAGCCGTCCGGAGAAAATCCGCGGCGATCTGCCGTTCACCCAGCGCCAGGCCATCCAGCGGGAGGCCAAGCAGTCCATTGCGCGACTCGCCGCCAGCCGGATCCGGGCCAACGAGACGATTTTCCTCGATGCGAGCTCGACCGTTCTCACGCTCACCGAATTTCTCCCCGACCTGCCGCTGACGATCCTGACCAACGCGCTCAACGTGCTGACCGCGCTGTCCGACCGGCCGAATCTCGACTTGATGTGCACCGGCGGGCTGTTCGACGCCAAGTCGCGCTCCTTCATCGGGCTGACCGCCGAAAAATCGCTCCAGCGCTACAACATCCACCGTGCCTTCCTGTCCGGCAGCGGCCTGCATCCGGAGCGCGGCGTGAGCGAGAGCAACGCCCGCCAGGCGGCGTTCAAGGAGCGGGTCATCTCCTACTCCGAGGATGTCGTCTTCATGGCCGACCACACGAAGCTGGGGCGCAAGGCCTCGTTCTTCTTCGCCCAGGCGGCCGATCTGAGCTGCCTCATCACCGACAGGGAGGCGGACGCCGGATTCATCGAAGAACTCCGCACCAAGGGTGTCGAGGTGCGGGTCGGCGAATGAAAGCCGGCATCAGTCGTCGATGACGATGTCCTTGGGATTCCAATCGATGGCGGGCAGCTCCATGTCGAGCTTGCGGAGGGTATCGACCATGATGCGTGCGACGCAGAGATTGCGGTACCACTTGCGGTCCGCGGGCACCACGAACCACGGCGCGTGCGCGGTGGAGGTTTTGGCGATGAGGTCCTCGTAGGCCTCCATGAAGTCATGCCATAACTTGCGGTCGGCCAGGTCGTCCGGATTGAACTTCCAGTGTTTGACGGGATTGACGAGGCGTGATTCCAGACGGCGTTTCTGCTCCTCCTTGGAGATATGGAGGTAAATCTTGACGATCGTGGTGCCCTCCTCGGCGAGCATGCGTTCGAAGTCGACGATGTGGCGCTGCCGCCGTTTCCAAACCTCGGCGGGGAAGAGTTTTTTCACCCGCACGGCAATCACGTCCTCGTAATGGCTGCGGTTGAAAATGACCAGTTGTCCGGTGCGCGGGACCCTTGCGTGCACGCGCCAGAGGAAGTCATGTGACAACTCCTCGACCGTGGGTTTCTTGAACGAGTGGACGTGGATGCCCTGCGGATCAATATGTGAGAACACATGCTTGATGCAGCCGTCCTTGCCGCCGGTGTCCATGGCCTGCATGACCACCAGCACGCGGTGCTTGTTCTGCGCATAGAGCATTTTCTGCATGTCGCGCAACTCGTCCTGGAGCTTGCGGAACTGCCCCTCGAACTCGGACTTGTCCGCACCCGTGAAGAGCGACTTCTCGTTGCTCTCGATCCTGGAGAGATCCGGCCTGTCGCCGGGCCTCACCCAATACCGCTCCAATGCTCCGCTGACTGGCATGTGGAGCTTATGGGCGGCCGCGCGTCCGCTTGACAAGCCCCGTCTCGTGACAAGCGCCGCCGCCGCAAACGCCGCCCGGCTCCCATTGGTGCGGTGGGAACCTGAAATTCTGTCTTCATCCGCGGTCGGCGGGATTTCCGGGGCTAGACAAATGAGGCGGGCCGCGCCGCTATTGGCCTGAAACCATGAGAAACCGCCTGCTGCCGCTTCTAGTCGCATCGCTTCCCTGCCTGATTTCCGTCGAGGCGCGCGAGCCGGTGCGTGATCTCAAGGACATCCAAACACTGGAAAGCAAGGTCGCCGCCATTTCCGCCAAAGTCCTGCCCGCGACCGTCGCTTTGTTGTCCGAACGCACGGGCTCATCCGGCTCGGGCGTGATTGTCTCCGAGGATGGGCTGGTGCTCACCGCCGCGCACGTCATCCAGGGAGCCGAATCGATACTGGTGGTCTTCCCTGACGGCAAACAGGTCCAGGGCAAGGTGCTCGGCGCCAACTATTCGCGCGACATGGCGATGGTCAAAATCCAGGACAAGGGCCGCTGGCCGTTCGCGAAAACCGGCAACTCGAAAAACCTCGACGCCGGCGACTGGGTGGTGGCGCTCGGCCACTCCGCGGGCTTCGACGCGGCGCGCACGCCGCCGGTGCGCTTCGGCCGCGTCATTTCGAAAGGTCCGGGCAATTTCCTCACCACCGACTGCACGCTCATCGGCGGCGACTCCGGCGGTCCGCTCTTCGACCTCGATGGCAACATCGTCGCCATCCATTCCTCGATCGGCAAATCCCTCAGCAACAACAACCACACCGGCATCGACGGCTTCCGCGAGGATTGGGAGCGGATGCTGGCCGGCGAGACCTGGGGCTCGCTCTCGCTCAATCCCTTCGCCAATCCGGAAATGCCCGTGCTGGGCATCGGCATGGCCATGATGCGCGGCGTGCGCGGCGTCATCGTCGAGAGCGTCGTGCAGGGATCGCCCGCGGCGGCGGCCGGTGTGAGAACCGGCGACGTGATCCGCGTGATTGATGGCAGCGAAGTCCGCGACGGCCGCGAGTTGTTGCAGATCCTCGCCAAGCGCCAGGCGGGCGACGAGGTGAAACTCGGCGTCCGGCGCGACCGGGGCGACATCGAGATGAAAGTCAAACTCAAGCGCCGCAGCGAACTTTTCGAGTGAACCCGTGAGATCCTTCCCATGAACAAATCGATTCTAACAGTATTCGGCCTGCTCCTGCTGCATGGCGTCACCACCGCCGATGATGACATCCCCCTGCTGCGTCCGGAAGAACGGCGGGCCGTCGAGGCACAGACCGAGGAGTTCCAACGCTCGATCGCGCCGGTGCTCAAGGAGGCCGCGAACTCCGCCGTGCGCGTCTGGTCCGGCAAGCGCCGCCTCGCCTATGGCACGGTCATCGGCGACGGCAAAAAAATCCTCACCAAGTGGAGCGAGGTCGCCGGCGCGGGTCCCGATCTCGTGGTCGAGGGCGCGGGTGGCGAGGCCATGCCCGCGGTCATTGCCGGCGTCTATGAGGACAACGACCTGGCCATTTTGGAAACAAACGGCACCGCGCTCACACCGGTCCGCTGGTCGAAGGTGGTTCCCCCGCTTGGCACGTTTCTCGCCGCACCGCAACCCAACGGCAGGCTCGCGGCCTTCGGCGTGGTCAGCGTGCCGGAACGCAACCTGCGCGAGACCGACAGCGCCTTTCTGGGAGTGATCGGCTCGATGGATTTCGACGGACCGGGCGTGCGCATCGAGAGCATCGCCCCGGATTCCGGTGCCGCCGCCGCGGGCCTCAGGCCCGGCCAGATCATCCTCAAGGTGGGCGACCGCGCGATTTCCGGCTTGCTCGAACTCAGGAACTCGCTGGTCGGCCGCGCGCCCGGATCGCGCGTCAACGTCCGCGTGAAAACGGGTGCCGATGAGAATGATGTCGAAGTTCTGTTAGGAAACCGGCCGGACCTGCCGAGTTATCCCGGCGACCGCCTCAGCACGATGGAGCGCATGGGCGGGCCGATCAGCAAGGTGCGCGACTCGTTCACCAGCGCGATCCAGTCCGACATGCGGCCGCGCCCGGAACAGATCGGCGGACCGGTGGTGGATCTCAAGGGCCGCGTCATCGGCATCACACTGGCGCGCTCCGACCGCACGCGGTCGTTCATCATGCCCGCCGCCGCGGTGGAGAAACTCCTGCTCACGGCGCCGCGCGATCCGGCGCTGGCCAAGGTGCGCCAGGAAGACGAGATGGCCGCGCTGCCTGTGAGAAGGGCGGCCATGCCGAACCGGGTGCCCGATGGCGGAGGTGCCGAGCGCCTGCGCCAACACCTTTCCGAAATGCAGCGCCTGATGGAATTCATGCGCGAGGAAATGGAGAACCTCGAGCCGGAGCGGTAGGGAACAACCATAGGGATTCGATGTTATAACCGCGAATGGACGCCAATCGACGCGAACTTTCAGAACTGAATTCTCAGAATCATGCATTCCATTCAAAAAACTCTTCATTCGCGTTCCTGCGGGGTTGAAAAATCCCTAGCTTGATTGCCCTGACGATTCGCTCGGGCGGCGGGAAGAGGTTGGAGGGCGGAAGGCGATAGGAGTTTTACTTGAAATTCTCCAGTTCAAGTGGAGGATTTCAACCATGGTTGAACGTGCGGGATACTTGGAGCAGGTGCGGACCGGACTGGAACGGGGGCCGGTGGTGGCGTTGATCGGGCCGCGGCAGTGCGGGAAAACGACCTTGGCCCGGCAGGTGATGGGGAGTGGCGAAGCGGGATATTTCGATTTGGAGGATCCGGTGGCGGTGGCGGCGCTGGAACAGCCGATGAGTGCGCTGGCGGGCTTGGAGGGGCTGGTGGTGATCGATGAGGCGCAGCGCGCGCCGGGTTTGTTTCCGGTGCTGCGGGTGCTGGCGGACCGGAAGGAGCAGCCAGCGACTTTCCTGATCCTGGGCAGCGCCTCGCCGGAATTGTCGCGGCAGGCGGCGGAGTCGCTGGCGGGGCGGGTGGAAATTGTGGAGATGGGCGGCTTCGAGGTCGGCGAGTTGCCGGCGGACGATCACCGGCGCTTGTGGACGAGAGGCGGGTTTCCCCGATCGTTTCTGGCACGGAGCGACCGTGACAGCCTGGACTGGCGGCGGAATTTCACGCGGACCTTCCTGGAACGGGATTTGGCGGGGTTGGGATTCGGCATGTCCTGGACGATGCTGGCACACTACCACGGCCAGCTTTGGAATGGCAACGAGATCGCCGCCTCGATGGGGGTCTCGCCGACGACCGCCCGGCATTACCTCGATGCCTTGGAGCAGACCTTCATGATCCGGCGGCTGCTGCCCTGGCATGCGAATGTGGGCAAGCGCCTGGTCAAGACGCCGAAGATTTATTTCCGCGACAGCGGGATTTTCCATGCCTTGCAGGGGATCGGTTCGCATGCCGAGCTGGTGGCACACCCGAAACTGGGTGCCTCGTGGGAGGGATTCGCGCTGGAACAGGTCCTGCGCGGGCGGCGCGGCGAGGAGGCGTATTTTTACGCGGTCCACAGCGGCTGCGAGCTGGACTTGTATTTCCAGGCCAGCGGCACGGGGGTGGAGATCAAACATCAGGACGCGCCGCGGCTCACGCGTTCGATGCGGGTGGCCATGGAGGATCTGAAACTGCGCGAACTGCTGGTGGTCTATCCCGGAAACCGCGAGTATGCGCTGGCTGAGGGCGTCCGGGCGGTGCCGCTGGCGGCGATGGTGCGAGGATGATCAGTGACGCTTCCGCCGCAGCAGCAGGGCGGAGGAACCCCATAGCAGCAACGCCGCTGTGGGTTCCGGGACGGCGGTGATGTTGAGCGTCCAGCTTTGCAGGACGGATTCCGCGCCGGGGGATTGATCGGCAACAAACAGGGTCCAGGTGCCGTTGGGATCGAGGCCGATGAAGTTGGAAAGAAAGGCACTGCGCGGGGAGAGATCGGTGACGAGCAGCGGATCGGCGGTGCGGGCGTCGGGTTGATAGGTGCCGTTGGCTAGGCCGACGGTGGGCATGGCGGTGTGGATGTCGGAGAGCGCGGTGTCGTCTAACAAGATGGTCATGCCGGAGGAGCCCGCGCCGTCGGGGTTGCCGCTGGTGCGGCCGGGGCGGTTGAGGAGGACGGAGAAGCCGCTTTCATGCACGAGGTGGACGTAGAGATCACCATTCCAGCCGCCGGTGAAGTTGAGGGCCACGGTGACGGATTCGATGTCCGTCAAGCCGGGTGCGGAGATGTTGCGGTGGTCGGCGAGGCCGAGGTCGTCGTTGTCAGGGACGGTGGTGTTGACGGTGAAGGTCTGGGAGATCGTCGTCGCGGCGAAGACAGGGGAATTCACCGCCAAGACGCCAAGAACGCCAAGAAAAAGGGAGCGCGGGCATCCCGCCCGAGTCTTGGACAAAGGTAGGGCGCGACCCGCCGGGTCCGCCGATTTGTCGCCAGCGGCGCGAGGTGTGGATGAGAAAAATTTGAAACGCCAAGACGCCAAGCGCGTCAACGTTGGAAGAGAGGAAATTTTCATGGTGGGACACGGTTATTTTATTTGTGAGGATTGATTGCATGTGGATGCAGGGAAAAGCACTTTGGGCTAGACAAACGGGTCGATTTGCGATCAGTTACGGCTGACATGAACTCTGAACTCGAAAGCGTGTTTGCCCAGGACCCGCCCGCCGTGGTGCTTGGGGAGTTGGAAGTAATGACTCTGGGCGACGAGGATATTGCGCGCGCCGCCATCCTGCTGGAAGAAGAGCACGATCTGGGTGCGGCCCGCCCGGTGGGGCGCACTTTGTTTCAGGCGGTTCATCACCGAGGTCGCTGGGTGGCCCTGCTGATGTGGGGACCAGCCGCTTTGAAACTCACTGACCGCGACGCCGAAATCGGTTGGACTGATCGCCAGCGGGCCGAACGCATTGGTCTGATCGTGCAGAACCGCCGCTTTCTCGTGCTCGCCAAAACCCGCATGCCCAACCTCGCCTCCCGCGCCCTGTCCCTGGCCGTCAACGCCCTGCCCGCGGCGTGGGAACAAACTCACAGCTACCGGCCCTTGTTGGCCGAAACCTTCACCGACATCGAAGCCTTCGAGGGCACCTGCTACAAGGCCGCCGCCTGGCAGCCCTGCGGCATCACCAAAGGCTTCACCCGCGAACACCGCGCCGATTATTTCTTCCGCAACGACCGCCCCAAAAAACTCTGGCTGCGGGTGTTGCACCGCAACGCCGGCCCCATGCTCTGCGGCATCGAGATGCCGCCGCAATACGCCGCCGGTCTCAACCTCAACACCCCGGAGCGCGCCCTGCCATTGCGCGCCAACCAGCTTGAAAGTCTCCGCGACGTCCTGCGCGAGGTGCCCGATCCGCGGGCGAGCAACCGCAAGTTTCCCTGTTCCTCGCTGCTCCTGTTAGTGGCCATGGGCCTGCTCGCCGGGCGCAAATCGCTGGCCTCCATCCAGCGCTACGGCCAGTTCCTCACCCAAAAACAACGCGCCACCCTCGGCTGGCCATCTAACAAACTCGGCACCTTCCGTCCCGCCCCGAGTTATGCCGCGCTCTACAACCTGCTCTGCAAAATCGATCCCCACGGCTTCGCCGCCGCGCTCAACGGCTGGCTTGCCGCCGCCCACGGCACACTGCCGCGCGGGCTGGCCATCGACGGCAAATACGTGCGCAATCTCGTGCTGACCCTTTGTTTGAGCGAGCACGAAAGCGGTGCGCCCGCCGCCATCGCCATCGCCGAGCAGGCCCCGGTCAACGAGGAAACCAAGAAAGAAGGCGAGCTGACCTGCGCCCGCCGGCTCTACGCCACCACCCCGTTGCATGGAGCCACCGTCACCGGCGACGCCCTCCACTGCGAGGCGCAAAGCATCACGCTGGTGGTTGAGAACGGCGGCGACGCCCTCTTCCAACTCAAAGCCAACCAACCCAACGCGCTCAAACATGCGATGGAAGTGGCGGCGAAACACTCCCCCCTTTTACCTGCGAATCCGACGAACTCCACCACGGCCGCAAGGAACGGCGGGTTTACCGGGTCTATCAGATAGAGCCGCTACGGGTGGGACTGCCCCACATCCGCACCCTGGTCGTCAGGGAAAAAACCGTGGCCAAGACCGCCCGCAAGCGGTTCAAAGTCACCGCCGGGAAGGCCGCCGCACCGACACCGGTGGCACTGGGCGTGGAAGAGGATGGCGAGGATCCGGTTTCCTACTTTCTTTGCACTCGTCCGCCCGGTCCTGCGCAACCCATCGCGCAACTCATCCGTGGCCATTGGGGCGGCTGTGAAATTCGCAATCACGGAGCGCGCGACGTGCAATGGGCGGAAGACAAAACCCGTTCGGGCAACTGGGCTCTCAACGCCTGCCTGGCCATCCTGCGCGTGGCGCTCATCTCGGTAAAATTCCGCCAGGGCGTAACCCTCTCCTGGCCCCGGATTTTTGAGCAATGTGCACACTCCACCGTCTCGGCTTTCTCCATGATCAACGGAAAATCAATCAAATGAAAAGACCGTG
>JALOUA010000096.1 GCA_025457625.1 Akkermansiaceae bacterium | reverse complement strand
CCGGTGAGTTCGGGGCGTCGGTGGCGAGCCAATCCATGGTCGGCTTGAGCATCGCCGGGTCCTTCTTGAGCAGATAGCACTCGATCCAGGTCATCGCGCAGAACAACTTGTTAGCGCCCGATCCCTCGGTGCCCACTTGCCATTGGTGGAGATTCCCCCGGTCGAGGGCCTGTTGGAGATAGGTGTCGTCGCCGGTGGCCCGATAGGCCGCCGTCACGCCCGCATACCAGGTGCCGCGCTCCCAGTTGCGGTCATCCGCTTTCATGCGCGGATTCGCGACCTGCCAGGCGTGGACGCGCTGCATCAGGGACGGGATGTCCTGCGCCGGCGCAGGCTGGCGGGCGGGAAACGCGGAGCCTGCTGCCAGCATCAATGTGGACAGGAGGATTCGAAGAGGATTCATGGGATTGTAGAGTTAGATTCGGATCCGGATGTGAAACTTCCGGTCCGCGCTGCCGAACAGCACGCAGCGTTTGTCGCCGAACTTCTGGATCAGCTCGTCCGGGTGGAATTCGGCAGCGACGGTAAGGTGAGAGGCCTGCGCTGCGAGCAACAGCGATACACAGAGTGCAAGGTGTGGTTTCATGGGACTATCGGATACCATGGACAAGTTGGTCAAAGATCACCTTGTCCCACTTGACTTGATTCAGGCGGTGTTCAGGCAGCGGCCAGAATCGGTTGAACTCCGAATTTGCCCGGGCCTCCTCCATGATGGCCGTGATCCTCGCCACGATGTCCGGATGACCCTCCGCCACGTTATGAGTTTCGCCGATATCCGCGTCGAGGTCATAGAGCTCGATCGGTTCCTTGGTTCCGCCAAACCGGACACCCTTCCACCGGCCCAGGCGAACCGCCTGTTGTTTTCCCATGTGATATTCCCAATACAAATACTCCCGCGCCTGCTGCCGCTCCGGATGCCCGAGCAAGGTGGGCACCAACGAAATCCCGTCGGTGTGCGCGGGACGCGCAACCCCAGCCAATTCCGCCAACGTTGCCATGATATCCCACCCGGCGGCGGGAATGCGGCTGGTTTGGGCGGGTTGGATCCGGCCGGGCCAGCGGGCGATCATGGGCACGCGGATGCCGCCCTCATAGAGAAAACGCTTCTTGCCTCTCAAAGGACCATTCGCCCCGAACCGTTTCGTGTATTTGTAGTAGCTGTTTTCATCTCCGTTATCGCTGGTGAACAAGAGGACCGTCTTTTCGTCAATCCCCTGATCTTTCAGTTCTTGAATGATGCGGCCGACATGGGAATCGAGACGCGTGATCGCCGCCGCATAGAGCTTCTCCAGATGAGTCCATTCCCGGTCTGCGTAAGGTTCGATATCGGGCACCTGAATTTCATCCCCATCCTTGGGGGAGCGGCCGTGCGGAATCTGAGTCGGGAAATAGACGAAGAAAGGAGTCCCTTTGTTGCGCCTGATGAAATTCAGGACTTCCTCCAAGAACAGATCCTCCGAATAGACCCCTTGATTTCCGACGATCCCCGGCCGGCGGATGTCGTCAGGCCGATTCTCCTTGAATGTGATCTTTTCATCATTCTTCCATAATTCGAGGGGATAGTACTGAAAGGCATCACCGGTGCCCCTGAATCCGAACCAGTAATCCCATCCGTGCTCGGTCATCTTCCCTCTCGGAAGCGGGATCCCTGCTTCCAGCTTTCCAAATTGAGCGGTCTGGTATCCGGCCTTTTTCATGACTTGGCCAAGGGTCGGAAGTCTCGGGGGCCACAGATCGCCGGGATACTCTTCCAGGTAACCTGAAAAATCCGGAAGATGAGGCAAGAAGTTATCGCGGATCGGCGCATGACCGGGATGCATTCCCATCAACATGCTGACTCGCGAGGGCACGCAGACAGTATTGCCCGCATAGAAGTCCGTGAAACGAATGCCGGCAGCGGCCATTCTGTCAATTTCGGGGGTGAGGATGAGTCTCTGTCCGTAACTGCCCAAGGCCGCGTAGCCCAGATCATCCGCCATGATGAGGATGATGTTGGGCTTGGCCGGCGCGGCATCGGCGGCGCAGGTCACCAGTCCCAAAGTGCAGACGATCAGGCTGAGACCCGCAATGGCAAATGAGGGGTGTTTCATGGGTCGGTCCTTCTAACATTCTCATGGATTGCTGTTGGAGGGTTCGACGCGGCTTCGGCCGGACGCCTTGGATTGATCGAGCATGGTCTTCAGTTCCTTCACGATCTGCGGTTGCTCGAAGTAGAGGTTCCGTGTCTCGCCAGGGTCGGTTTCAAGGTTGTAGAGCTGGCCCGGCGCACCGGGCGCGGTGTCGGGGAGCAGGAACGGCTTGAGGCCGGGATTGCTCTCGTAGCGGTTGCCGCCGGAGCCGGGGTGGTCGAGGTATTTCCAGTGGCCACGACGTATGGAGAGAGTGCGCGACCCGCCGAAGGCCTGCGCGAGCAGGTAAGGCCGGATGGGGCCGCTGTCCTTGCCAAGCAGTGCGGGCAGCACGCTGAAGCTGTCCTCGGCCGCATCCTTGGGCAGGTCGGCGCCGATGATGGCGGCCACGGTAGCCATCACGTCGGTCAAACTGGTGAGTTGCACGCTGGTCGTGCCGGGCTTCACCTTGCCGGGCCAGCGGACGAGGAACGGCACACGATGGCCGCCCTCCCATTGGTCACGCTTCATGCCGCGCCACGGCCGCGCGCCGTCGTGGCCGTAGTCGGCGCGCATGTGGATGACGCTGGTCGTTTCGGGCCCGTTGTCGCTGGTGAAGATGACGAGCGTGTTGTCGGCGAGCCCGAGTCTTTCGATCGTGGACAGTAACGCGCCGACAATCCAGTCGAGCTGGTGAATGAAGTCGCCGTGCGGGCCGGCGCCGGACCTTCCCTTGAACTGCGGCGCGGCGAATGAGGGCAAATGCACGGCCTGCGCGGCGTGGAAGAGAAAGAACGGCTTGCCCGGCGACTGGCGGACGTGCTGCTCAAGGAACTCGCGGCTCTTTTTCAGAAAGATGAGGTCCACTTCCTCCATCGCAAAATCCGGCGCGATGAGGCCGGGTCGGCAGTCCTCCGCGTAGGGATGCTTGGGCAGCTTCGATTTATCAAGGAGCGCGGCCGGCGGCACGGGAACGCGGTCGTTTTCGATGAAAGCGTAGAGCCAGTCCGTCGTGGGGCAACACGCCGTGCCGAAGAAGCGGTCGAAGCCGTGGTCCACCGGCCCGCCCTCGAGGCGGCGGGAAAAGTCCACGCGCCGCACCGCCTCGATGCCATTGCCGCGCACCGGCTGGCCGTCCCTGTCGAAGAACGTGAGACCGACGTGCCATTTGCCGACGCAGCCCGTGGTGTAGCCGTGCGCGCGGAGCATGGCCGGCAGCGTAAGCCGCCCCGGCGCGATGAGCGACGGCCCGCCAACGCCGGTGAACACCGCCCCGCCATTCGGCACACGGAAGGCCATTTGACCGGTCATCAGACTGTAGCGCGTGGGTGTGCAGACTGTGCATGGGCTGTGCGCGTCGGTGAACCGCATCCCCTCGCGCGCGAGCCGATCGAGGTTGGGCGTGGGGACCTTGGCCCGGTCGTTGTAGCAACTCACGTCGCCGTAGCCGAGGTCGTCGGCGAGGATGACGACGAGGTTCGGCCTGACAGGATTGCCCTCCCCCGCAAGCAGCGCAACCGGCGCCGCCAGGAGCACAGAGATGGTGACGTTGACCCAGGTGCGAGTCATGGATCTCCTTTCGCTTGATCCTTTATAGCGTGCCCGACGTGATCGTTTTCGTTTCGCCATTGACGCGCAGTCTCACCTCGCGCGGCTCTTTCGAACGGATGCGGTAGTTCGTGACCTTGCCGTCCTGCCACGCGATGTCCACCTCGAAGCCGCCGCGTGCATGCAGTCCCCTGACACGGCCGCTTACCCAAGCCTTCGGCCAGGCGGGGAGCAAATCAAGCAGGAAGACCGATTCCTGCCCGCTGCCTTCCGCCCGCTCGTGGCTTTGCAGGAGCATTTCCGCGAGGCCGGCACAGCCGCCGAAGTTGCCATCAATCTGAAACGGCGGACAGATGTCGAAGAGGTTGGGCAACGTGCTGCGGCGCAACAGCGTGAGGAGATGCTCGCGCGCGGCGGCGCCATTGCGCAGCCGCGCGCAGTGATTGATGACCCACGCGCGGCTCCAACCGGTGCCGCCGCCGCCATGCGCCAGCCGGTAATCCAGCACTTTGCGCGCGGCGGTCAACAGTTCCGGAGTGGCGTGCGTGATCAGGCTGAACGGGTGCAGGCCGACCAGGTGCGACATGTGGCGGTGCCCCGGCTCGGCTTCCGGATAGGGTTCGGCCCACTCAAGCAAACGACCGTCGGGACCGACCCTGAGCGGCGGCAGTTTGGCGGTGGCTTCCGCGATCCGCCGTCGCATCGCCGGGTCCGTTCCGAGGATGGCGGCGGCCCGGTCGGTCGCGTCGAAGATCGCGCGCACGAGACTCTGGTGATAGGTCGAGCCGGCGGTAATCCGGATGCGCTGCTTCGTTGCTGCGTCGAGGTAGGTGTTTTCCGGTGACTCGGACGGGGCGATGACCAGCGTGCCGTCCGGCGCAGGCACGAGGGTGTCGAGCACGAATTCGCTGGCGCCCTGCAGGATGGGATAAAGCCGTTGCAGGAAGGCGCGGTCGCCGGTGAACTGATAGAAGTCAAACAGCTGTGCCGCCATCCAGGCGCCGCAGAGCGGATCGAGCACCCCGTTCACGAATTGCGAATTGAGCGTCGAAGCGCTGGGGGTGACCCGCCCGAACGGGTTCGTGGCGAGGAACGCCACCCAGCCGTCGGACCCGTAGAGCCGGCTGGCGGATTCGTGGCCGCGCTGGGCCAGCAGCTCGAACCAATCCATCAACGGCGCGACGGTTTCCGCGAGATTGGCCGGACCGGCGGGCCAGTAATTCATCTGCAGGTTGATGTTGAGGTGATAATCCGCCTCCCACGGCGCCCACAGGCGCTCGCTCCAGATGCCCTGCAAATTGGCCGGCAGGCGCGCGGGCCGGCGCGAGCTGCTCATGAGGAGGTAGCGCCCGAACTGGAAATAGAGCGCCAGTAATCCGGGATCATCGCCGCCCTTGCGGACTGCCGCCAGGCGTGCATCGGTGGGTAACTTCGCCAGCGCGGCGTCCGTCCCATCGAGTTGCAGCGAGAGGCGATTGAACATGACGCCGTGTTCGGCCAAGTGAGCTTGAAGCAACTCTGGCCACGATTTCTTCGCCGCGTTCGCAAGAATTCCCTCGCTGGTCTTTGCCGGGTCAATCGCGCGATCGAAGTTGAGTTTGGCCGGATTGTAGTCGGTGGCGGCCGTGAACAGGATCACCGCCTCGCCGGCGCCTTCGATGCGCAATTGGCTGCCCTCCGCAGTCACCTTGCCTCGATCCACGCGCGTCAGCAGACGACCGGCGAATTTCATGTGCGCGCCGCCCGGGCCGGAACCACCCGGATTGTCATCGTAGCCGCCGTCTTTCTTTTCCACGTCCACAATTTGCCCGTCGAGGCGCAGTTGACCGTCGGCTGTGGCGGTCACCGTGGCGTTGCGCTGTCGCGTCAGACCCACCGTGAAGGCCAGCATGCCGGGTTGGTCGGTGTTCACGCGCACCGCCAGCACGTTGTCGGGTGCTGAGATGAAGGCCTCGCGCGTCAGCGTGGCGTCGCCCTGCCGGAAGGTCACGCGCGCGATGCCGTCGGCGAGGATGAGTTCACGGCGGTAGCCCGTGACCTCTTCCGTGGCTCCGAAATCGAGCCCCAGGTCGGCCAGCGGTTCGTAGGAACGGAACGATGTGGGTGCGGCGGTTAGATGCGCCACGCCATAGGACTGCGCCTCGGCGTTCTTTCCCGCGAACAGCAGGCGGCGGACTTCGGCGAGGTGCTTGGGAAAATCCGGCGGCCACGCCTCGACAGGACATCCGGCCCACAGGCTCTCCTCGTTGAGTTGCAGGCGCTCCTTGCCGGGAGCCCCGAAAACCATCGCTCCCAGCCGGCCATTGCCGAGGGGCAAGGCTTCGTTCCAGTTCGTGGCCGGCTGGCGATACCACAGACACAACGGGGCTTCTGGAACTGCGGTGTGGATGGCGGATTCAGACGGTTGCGCTGGCGCGGGCAACTCGGCGACGGGCAGCGCAGCCAGCAGCAGGATGGCACCAAGAGCGAGTGGGTCCTTCATAGAGATTGTCCTTTGGCATCTGACCTTTTTCCACCAGGCGCCTGGCCTCGGGATCCAGCGACGATTCTCGTGGGATCCATCTGTTTCAGAAGCTTTTCATCCGGGCCGGCGCCGAACTGGCTCCTAAGAAATAGCATGGGCGAAGTGTTCATGAGCAGGAGTATGTCGTTTGGTGAAGGAGCAAGACAGGGGGCGAGAAACCGCGCGGAGACGAACGGGAATCAGCCGGCTTGGAGCGAGAAGCCTGCCGCTCTTCGGCCTGCACGATTCCCGCCACGCTGCGGCGCGGTCTTCTTCTGTCACGGTTGACACAAGGTAGTGGGGCGTAGGCCACTAGTTTCTCAGGAGAACCACCGCTTTGAGTGTCAGGCCCAGGTCCAGGTCGCTCGCGATTTCAATTGGACGCACTTCAACTTCCTGGATGCCCGCCTGCGGCACCCCTATCTTGCCAAGTCTGAAGGCGGATTCGCGGTTTGGGAGCTCCACCCCTGGCATCTTCGAGGGTTCTTCGGCAACCCCCTCGACCGCCGCCGACCCGACGCTCACAAGCAGCTTGTGGCCCACATCCATAACCCATCGCATGCGATTCTTCTCCTCCCGCTGCCTCTGTTTGGACTGAATAATCCACACATCATACTCGCCGGGCTCATCGAAGCAGGTCCTCCAGGCGATGGATTGCCCTGGCGACTTCCAATCCGCGAGGGAACCGTCTCCCGAGTCGTTGAGCCGCACGCTACGTCCGGCAGACGCCCTGCCATGGATAGACAAACCGGCGGATTTTGGAGCATCGTGAAACATCCCCAGTCTCCCGACCTTTCCGCCGATTAGGGCTGCGTTAAGCCATAACGCCCGATTCGAATGCGGTTGCTGAGCGCTTGAGACCTGAATTTCACCGTCGATTGCCAGCGCGACGATTGAAACGTCCGCATCCGGCGCTCTTGCCGGCAGTTCGATGATTGTCTTTGAACTGTCCCCAAGCCCGCTTGTTCTGAGGGTCAGCCTTTGTCCGTTGCCCAGAAGTTGCGCACCTTTTGCCTTCGAAACCAATCCCCGTACGACAAGCGTGCCGTCTTTCGGCCATTCATAGATGTGGGCAAACAACCGTCCGGACTTCCAGGTGAAGGTTCCCCAATCAGGGTCACACAGGAATGGATTGTGTTTGGCGCCGTAAATGGCCTCTCCGTTTACCCCCAACCACACACCCACTTCCCGCAGGCGCGCCGCGCTTTCCGCGGGAATGATGCCGGTATCCGTCGGGCCGATGTTCAGGAGATAATTTCCGCCGCGGCTGGCGATGGTCGAGAGGCGACGCAACAATTCCCGGCGGGTTTTTGTGGGCTGGTTCGGGGTGAAACTCCAATGATCATTGATTGTAGCGGGTGTCTCCCATGGTCCGGCCACAACCATCTCAAACACTTGATTGTCCCCGGTTGAGAGGTAATCTCCGGCGCCGTTTCCGACGCGATTGTTGACCATCGTTTGGGGCTGAACGGAATGGACCAATCGCACCAGTTCACGGCTTTGCTCTGGATTGATTGTGTTCGGCGTGTCGAACCACACCACACACATCGGCCCATAGTTGCGAAGCAGCTCCTCGACCTGGGGGCGGCATTTCTCCGTCAGATATTTCGGGAATCTGGTTGCCCACTCCTCGCGCTTTCCGTCCCAATCATTTCCGGCGGCATCAGGGTGCATCCAATCCTGCGCCTGCGAGTAATAGAAACCAAGCGGCACACCTTCCGTCTCGCACGCTTTGGCTAACTCGGCCAGCGGGTCCCGTTTGAACGGTGTTGCGGCAATGATATTGAATTCGTCCGCCGTGGTCCGATACATTGCGAAGCCATCATGGTGCTTGGCCGTAAACACCACATACCGCATCCCCGCGTCGCGCGCCAATCGAGCAACCTCTCCCGCATCGTATTCCGTGGGATTGAAAGCTCTCGGCAAACTACGGTACTGTGCTCGAGGAATTCTCCGCCGCGACATGGACCACATTAACTCCCGGTCCACTTCGTCGCGCTGGTCTGTTCGCACGCCGGTGGCCTTTTCCCACGCTTCGGGACTTTGAACCGCAGCGCTCCAGTGCAAGAACATGCCGAACTTGGCATCTTGGAACCACTGCACCTGGTTGGCGGATGTCGGCGCCGGAAGCGGGGCTGCGGCGGTGCGGGGAGCCTCCGTCGCAGCGGTCAAGGCGGTTAGGGAAGCCAGAGCAAAGAGTGGTGAAATCCGGTTCATATCGTACCCAATTATGCGTTTAATGTCTCGATGGAGCGGTTTCCGGGGTGCCAAACTGGAAACGGGCGGGGCTATTCCGGGGCTGAGGTCCAGCGGCAGCTCAGAATGACAGCGATGTCGTGCGGCGGTAGGATCGAGGGGCCTCGCAGCGGGCCTGGGCGAGGACGATTTCCTCGTCGCGGCGGCGGTCGAGTCGGCGTCAGGTCCTTGATCGGCCCCCCGTAGACGCCGCCGGAATCGAAATTCATGTCATCGGCGGTGAAAGAAGGATGTTCAGCCGCTGCACCGGCCGCTCAACCGCAGACGCCACCGTTCCGGACAGGACGAAAAGCAGGACGAGGAGTGTTTGTTTCATGTGCATAACTCGCCTGCCAGGGTTGTGCGAGCGAAGGTGACGGCAAACTCCGAATGGCACCGCGGACGCGGGCCTTTCCTGCGCCCGTCAGGAGTTGAATGCGGATGAGCCCTTCTTTTCCAACAAGGTCAGGGTCTTTTCCTGATACGGGACTGGATAGGCGGTCAGCCAGACATCCGGTCTGAATTCAACGTTCTTCGGGTCAAAGGCCAATACGACGACTTCACAGGATTTGCCCAACATGTCCCGGGTTACGGGAATGAAGTAGCTGTAGTTGCGGTCGGTCCGACTCACCGGATACTCCCAAGGGTTCACGGGATAGGATGGGGCGCGCTGGGGAGCGCCGACCCAGCGACCGTCCACCCGGAGAGCGACCCAGGCGCCTTCGCGGCCGTGGACGCCGTTGCAGGCGACGGTGAGATAACTCCCGGGCACTGCCGCATCGAGAGAGAAGGGCAACGACCAGGCCTGGCACACCTTCTGGAATCGGGGAAACAACCAGGACGCGCGCCAGCCGCCGCGATCGAGTTCCTTGCCCTCCGAGAAGCCGCGAATCTCGACCAACTTGTCAGGGACGAGGTCGGTTCGCAGATAACGAAACGGCGGTGCCGGGTCGCATTCGATCCGGATGCTGCGCCCCTCCTGCACCAGACGGGCTGGCGTCCAAGTCTTGAGATCCACCGACACCTCGGCGTGGTTGGTGGGCGCGACGGTGGCATACTGCAATACGCCGGTTGCGGGCGCTTCGAGCAGGATATGGCCAAGCCGCGTGGCCTGGCCCAAGTCCAGCCGCAGGTAGCGGCTCCCAGAGTCGCGTGCCCGCGTCTTCAGGAGGTCGCAGAATGTGTCCGGATGCCCGTCGAAGAGGGAGCCGCTCAACAGGCCCTGCTCGGCGATGATGGGCTGATCCAGGAAGGCCTGCCGGGCTTTCTGCACCAGCGGGATCTTGCTCGGGCCGGAGCGGCGCAAGGAGCGAATCTCCAGCGGATCATTGTCGCCAGCGAAGCAACTGCTCTCAAACAACCCCTCGGCATCGGCGGGAACCGCGCAAACCGTCGGCGCGCCAATTCGCCGGTGCCACGGCGCAGAGTCCGGTTTGCCCGGGAATTGGATGCGAACCGTCTTGCCTGCCGGAAGCTCGGGCATCGGCCGGCCGTCAATGGTCGCCCCCCGAAACGCCCTTCCGCTGGAAACCAACGACACCTCCGACATCGCCCCAGCCATGCCGAGTATTCGGATGACAACGTCCTTGCCCGGAACATCGCGGACAACCTCGTAGTCGCAGCCGCGCAGCCCGACACCGCCTGTCTGCTTGGCGTCCACCAACAGCAGGCAACTTCGGAACGGGAGAACCTCAACGGCAACCTCGTCGCCGCGTTTGAAAGTGCCCAGGATTCGCTCGGAGGGATGAAACTGCCGCACCTCGACAGGACCGTTGGCGGTGAAGCCGATGGAGGCATCGAGTTTCACCCGGCGAACGACGGGTTCCCAGCCGAGGTTGCGCAAAGTGACGAGGCGGGTCGCTTCATTGCCACGCGCGACGGCCAGCGGGCCGTACTGCTCGGCGTCAAGGACCATCCCTTTCACCAAGATGTCGCGATAGCGCTGGTGCAGGTTGAAGATGCGGGCCAGTCGAGGAAACTCATCGTCGCGCAAGAACCAAGGATTGCCGTAAAGCTCCGGGGCAAGAATCAAGCAGCGGTTGAAGCCCTGCAGAATCAGGTCGTCCTCCCAGTAGTCGAGGCACGAGGAAAGGCAGACGCCGCAATCCTCGGTCAAGCGCTTCAGGTCGGGCACCAGACCGCGGGAGATCGCCTGCACGCGGTTATGAGTTCCGGTGCGGCTCCAATTGGCCATGTGGACATCAATGTAGGTCTCGGCTCC
>JALOUA010000095.1 GCA_025457625.1 Akkermansiaceae bacterium | reverse complement strand
GGAAAATACAATCCCGCGGATGCCGGCGATCCGTCGCAGGCAGCGGCGGCGGATCCGCTGGACCCGGAACTCGAAGCCCGCGGTCTGAAACGTGCCGGCTTTGCCTTCCTTGGCGTGCTGGTTCTCGTGCTGCTGGCCACGCTGCCGCCCGGCGCGCCGCTGCGCGATCCCGAAACCGGTTCGATCATCGGCCAGACTCCCTTCATGAGCAGTCTGCTCTTCATCGTGATGCTGTGCTTCTTCATCCCCGGCGTGGCCTACGGCACGGCGACCGGTGCCTACAAGAACGCGAACGATGTGATCGGTGCCGTGCTCAAGACCTTTTCGGGTCTGGCCGGCATGATTTTCATGCTGCTGATGATCGCCCAGTTTATCGCCTACTTCAATTACACCAACATGCCGAGCGTCATCGCCACGGCGCTGGCCGGCTGGCTCGGGCAGGCCGGCATCCCGGCGATTCCGCTGCTGATCGGTTTCATCCTGGTGATTCTGGTGCTGGATTTCATCATTCCCGGAGCGCTGGCCAAATGGGCGATTTTCGCGCCGATTTTCGTGCCTCTGTTCGTGAGTCTGGGGGTTCCGGCGCAGACCGTGTTCGCGGCCTACCGGGTCGGCGATTCACCAGCCAACACCCTCACTCCGCTGCTGGTGTATTTCCCGGTGATCGTCACCTTCGCCCAGCGCTATCAGAAGAACGCCGGGGTGGGATCGGTGGTGGCGCTGATGCTGCCGGTGGCCGTCGTGGTGGGGATCGCGTGGACCCTGCTGCTGGTCGCATGGTTCGCGCTCGGCATCCCGCTTGGGCCCGGTTACCCAGTGCGTCTGTAATACCGGGAGCAGCCACCCTGAAAACCGATGAACTCCGAACCAGCGGGATCCATGCGCCGCCCGTGGCTGCCGATGGTTGCCATCGCCTTCGGCCAGGCGCAGATGTCATGGAATGTCAGCGCGCTGCCGGTTTCCGTGGGTGGCATCGTCGGGACCTTCGGCGTGGCCCCCACGATGGTGAGCACGGCGATCGTGCTGTATTCGCTCGCGGTGGCGGGCTGCATCATGGCCGGGGCGCGTCTGGGAAAACGTTTCGGAGCCGGCTTGGTTTTCCGGCTTGGCACCGGCGTGTTCCTGCTGGCGATGCTGGCGACGGCGCTGAGTCCGAGCATGGGAGTGGTGCTGGCCGCCCAGTTGGCCGGCGGGCTTGCCGCCGCCGCCATCGTTCCCATGCTGGTGGTGCTGATTGCCCGGCATTACGAGGGACGCCAGCGCGCGCAGGCGCTCGGCTGGCTTGGCGGCATCCAGGCGATGGCGGTTGCGGCCGGGTTTCTGGTCGGGGGCGCGGTGGGCACCTATTTCGGCTGGCGCTGGACCTTCGCGCTTGCCTTGCCACTCTCCGCTGCGGCTCTCGTGCTGAGCACCCGCTTTGACAAAACAAACGGCGATCCTGCGATTCGGGTGGATACGGGCGGACTGGCGCTGACGATCGCTGCCACGATCTGCGTGGCGATGGGTTTCAATTCCAGCGCGCGGTGGGGGATCCTGGAGGCGAGTTCCCATGCGCCATTCGCATTGGCGGGCTTTTCCCCCTCGCTGGTGATGATCGCCGGCGGGCTGGTTTTGTTCTTCTGGTTTTTCAAGCACACATCGGCCAGGGAGGCGCGGAACCTGCCGGTTCTCGTCTCGCTGGAAGTATTCAAACAACGCGGGCAGAAGCCGGCCTTGCTTTCGCTTCACGCCACCGAACTGGTGGGAAGCGCGCTGCTGTTTCTGGTGCCGCTGTATATCCAGGTCGTCCAAGGGCGCAGCGGCCTGCAGACTTCGATCGCGATGGCACCCTACCAACTGGCGGTTTTTGCGGCCGCGGTCATGGTCGTCGCGCTGTATGCGCGGTTTTCGGCCCGGGGACTCGCCTCGGCGGGCTTCCTCCTGATGGCCGCCGGGCTGCTCGTGCTGGCTTTCGCCATGCGCAATGTCTGGGGGGACTTCGCCGTCGTGGCCGCGTTGCTGGTGGGCGGAGCCGGCCAGGGCGCCCTCATGAGCGTGCTCACCAACACGCTGGTCAATGGCACTCCGGAAGCGCATGCCGGCGATGCCGGTGCCATGCGCGGAACTGTCATCAACCTTTCCGCCGGGGTCGGCACCGCGCTGGCCGCCGCGATTTCGGTGGCGTTCCTGGCGTCCGGGATTGATCGCAAGCTCGATGGCCATGCGCTCGCGCAAACCGAATTCATCAACCGTCTCGACCTCACTGAAGTTCGCTTTGTTTCGAACGATGAACTGACTGCGGTTGCCGAACGGCTCGGCGCGACGCCCGGAGAGGCGGCGGACGCGGCGATGATCAACGAAGCGGCCCGCTTGAAGGCGCTGAAGCATTCGTTTTTCTGTCTTTCGCTGATCGCGATCCTTCCGATCGCAGTCGCGTTTTTCCTCCCCCGCAGGCCTGCGGGATCGGGCGGCTGAGCCGTGCACAATGTTACGGCTTCAGCGGCCAGATCAGGGGAACAAGGAAGACGGCGACGATGAAACCCACAACATCAGCGGCAGCCCGAGTTTCCGGCAATCGCCGAACTGATAGCCCGCCGGACCCATCACCATCAGGTTGACCGGCGTGGCCTAGGGATTGAGGAAGGCGCTTGTGTCTGCTAACAGCCCTTGCAGTCCCTTGATTATTTCTGTTAGACCACCCATGGTTCTCTGGTTCATCCACCACCCCGGCACCTTTCCACGCCAACAGCGCGAAGGTCGTGTTCCGTCCTCCGGCGCGGGCGGGAGAGCCGCGCGTCTTGATCAGGCGGTGGCACCCACGGCGCCGGGAATGGGGCCGTCGTCTTCGGGTTGGTCTTCACCCGCGGTTTTGGAGGCGGGCTTTTTCTTGAACTCCTCGGGCACCGGCGGCGGCTTGGGCACGGACGGCGGATCCTTCATCTCGCCGAACTCGATGAGGTCCTTGAGGTGGTTGGCATCGAGGGTTTCATATTCGAGCAGCGCCTTGGCGATGAGTTCCACCTTGTCGCGGCCCTCGTTGAGGATGCGCTCGGCGGTCTGATAGGCATCGTCGATGAAGCGCTTGATTTCCGCATCGATGACGCGGGCGGTTTCCTCGGAATAGTTGCGGGATTTGGTCATGTCCCGGGCGAGGAAGACGGGTGAGTCGCCCTCGCCGTATTCGACCATGCCGAGTTTGTCGCTCATGCCCCACTCGCAGACCATGTGGCGGGCGAGCGAAGTGGCCTGGCGGATGTCGCCGGACGCGCCGTTGGAGACGTCGTCGCTGTGGAAGGACTCGGCGATACGGCCGCCCATGGTGACGATGAGGTTGGCGAGCGCTTCCTTTTTCTGGGTGGAATACTTGTCGCCCTCCGGCAGATACATCGTCGCGCCGAGATAGGGTCCGCGCGGGATGATGGTGACCTTGTGCAGCGGGTTGGTGTCCGGCAAAACCATGTTGAGATAAGCATGGCCGGCCTCGTGCCAGGCGGTGCCGATCTTCTCCTTGTCGGACATGGCGAGACTGCGGCGTTCGCGGCCCCAGCGGACCTTGTCGCGGGCCTCTTCCATTTCATCGAGCGTCACGGCGGACAGGCCGCGGCGTGCGGCGAGCAGGGCGGATTCGTTGATGAGGTTGGCGAGTTCCGCGCCGGAGAATCCCGGAGTGCCCTTGGCGATGCGGGAGAGGTCCACACCGGCGGCGAGTTTGATCTTTTTCACATGCACGCGGAGGATTTCCTCGCGGCCGTTGACATCGGGCAGGTTGATGGTGACCTGGCGGTCGAAACGACCCGGACGCAGCAGCGCGGGGTCGAGCACGTCGGGCCGGTTGGTCGCGGCGATGATGATGACGCCCTCCTGGGTGTCGAAGCCGTCCATTTCGACGAGCAGCTGGTTGAGCGTCTGCTCGCGTTCGTCGTGACCACCGCCCATGCCGTGGCCGCGGTGGCGGCCGACGGCGTCGATTTCGTCGATGAAGATCAAACAAGGCGCGTGTTTCTTGCCCTGCTCGAACATGTCGCGAACGCGGGACGCGCCGACACCGACGAACATTTCGACGAAGTCGGAACCGGAGATGGAGAAGAACGGCACGTCGGCCTCGCCGGCGATGGCGCGGGCCAACAGGGTCTTGCCGGTGCCGGGAGGACCTACCATCAGCACGCCCTTGGGAATCGAGCCGCCGAGTTTCTGGAACTTGCGCGGATCGCGGAGGAAATCGACGATTTCAAACAATTCCTCCTTCGCCTCCTGGATGCCGGCGACGTCCTTGAAGGTCACCTTGTTGCGGTCCATTGTTAGAAGGCGCGCCTTGCTCTTGCCAAACGACATCGCGCCGCGGCCGGCGGACTTCATCTGCTGGCGGAACAGGAAAAACAGCAGGCCGATGATCAATAGAAACGGCAGGAAAGTGAACAGCGCGTTCTTGAGATAGTCTGTCTTGCGATCGTAACCGGCTTTGGATTGCACCAGTTGCTTGAGGTCGTCAGCGAGAATGGGGATGGAAACCGTGACATTGAAGGGCTTGGCTTCCAGCGGTTTGCCCTCGGCATCCTTGGGCGTGACGAGATTGGTGACGACCTCACGGGTGCCTACGATGACGGCATCGCGCGAACCGGCGGTGGTCAGCATGCGCAGCGGGTTGACCGCATCGTCTTGCTTGATCTCTCCCAGCGCGTGCGACCTGCGGAACTGCGCCAGCGAGAGAGTTTCCACATCGCCTTCCAATGGTGATTCCGCGGACGATGCGATCTGCTGCATGGGCACCTCGTCGCCGAACATGTCGCGGATCTGCTCGCGATGGAGGTCGAGGTTCACGCGCACCTGGAAGTCGCTGCGTTTGATCTCGGGATCCTTGGGGGCGACGAGCGGCGGGTTCTCCCAACCCTGGATCACCGCGTCGTAGGCGGTGTCGCTGGTGACCACTTTGAGCGGGCGCTTCGGATCGTCTGTGACGATGCGGCCCTGGTCCCAGGCCTGCCGGAACTGCGAGTAGGTGAGAGGGCGGGACGTTTTCCCGCCGGTGGGGTTGAACAAGGCAAGCCCGAGAATGACCGAGGCCACGCCCAACAGAATGAGCAAGCGCCAGTTGAAACCATTGGCGTCCCCGCCGGGACGTTGCGGAGGATTGGGCGGAGGATTGGAATTCGGGGAATCGGACATGGCAGAGTAAAAAAACCCGGAGCGGCGCGGGCGGCGTGGAATGGAAGCCGTTTCCTTCGCAGTATCCGGGAGCAAGGGAGAATAGCCGATGCGGCTGAAATGCAAACCCCTTTTTTGCAGGCCTTGCGGGAACGGGCCGCGTCTGCTTAGAACATCGCCGTGGATGCTCCGCCGCCCTCCAAAGAACCCCCGCCGTCTGGGTTGGCGCGCCAGCATCCGCGCACGCGCCTGCTGGGCTGGCTGCGGGCGATCCCGGGCGTAGGCCGCCTCCGCGCGCTGCGCCCCGGCACGGCGGCGCAGGTGGGCGTGCTGGTGGATGCCTTCGGCGCGTTTGCCACGCTGGATGGCGAGCTCAGCCCGCTGGAGGCCGACCTGATCCTCGACATGTTGCGCAGCGCGTTTCCCGAAGTGGACCACGGCTGGCTCGGCCGGCGGCTGCAGCGTGCGGTGCGCAACCCGCGGCCGCTGCCGAGTCTGGCGCTGGAACTCAAGGGCGCTTACAACGACACGGATAAACTCTCGCTCGGCCTGCAATTGTTCACGCTGGTGGATGCGGCCGGGCGCTCCGAGCGCAACCGTGCGAGCTATGAGGTTTTCATGCGGCGCCTCGGCCGTCCGGAATACGGCGGTGCCATCCTGCGCGAAATGCGTGGCGACCTGGAAACACCGGTCGATGAGGAGCTGCCGTTCGAGCGGTTGGTCTTCGGCAGGGACGGCGCGGATGTCACCCTGCCGCCCGCGGCGGTGGACTACGAGTTCCGGGTTTACCGCGCGGGCGATCTGGTGCTGGTGCGCAATACCGGCGGCATGCCGCTGTGGATCCGCGGCCGCTCGGTCGAACCCGGGTCATTCCTGCGCATGCGCGAGCGCCAGCCGCTGGTGCTGCCGGGCTGGTCACTCGGCCTCGAGGACCTGGTGTTCTTCCTCGACGCCAAGCGCACGGGCAACGCGCCCACCATCTATCTGGAACCCGGCGAGACCGGACTGACCGCCGAGCGGACGCGCGGCAGGCACAGCGCCCTGCGCGTGCGCCTCGGGCTGGTGGCGGAGGTGGAGGCCCTGCGCGACACCTCGCTGCACGCCGGCGGGCGCGGGCCGCTCAAGCGCGGCGATTTCGTCATCTGCCGCAATCACGAGCGCCTGGGTGACTCGACCGGCTTCAACCTCTCCATCGACGACCTGCGCCGCAAGGCCGCCCAGTCCGGCAGGCGATTCCGCCTCGCCAGCGACCGTCAGGAATACCTCGTCTCCAACGACGCGGCGGAACTCTCGCGCGGCGACCTTTTGTTAGGTCCGAAACTCTCGCCCAAGACCGTGTTGTTCATCCGCTATGACGAACAGCGGGCGGAGGGCGTGCTGGAGGTGCGCGAAAGCAACGGTCCGATCCTGGTGGACGGCTCGCCGGTCCGCCACACCGCGCCGTTGCGCGACGGCTCGCTGATCCGGCTCTCGGGCAGCCAGGCGGTGCGCTGCCGCTTCAGCGAGGGTTTCCTGGACGAGGAACGCACGCTCATCGAGTCGCTGCGCGTCGAGGATCTGATCCATGATTTCGGTCCGGATTCGCGGGCGCTGGATCATATCAACTTCGAAGTGAGGCGCGGCGAAATGCTCTGCATCATCGGCCCGAGCGGCAGCGGCAAAAGCACGCTGCTGGCGGTGCTTTCCGGCCAGCGCGAACCCACGCGCGGCGTGGTGAAACTCAACGGCATCCCGCTCTACGGCCGCCGCGAGCACCTCGTGCCCTTCATCGCGCACATGCCGCAGGAGGAGGCGCTCAACCCGCAGCTCACCGTGCGCGAGCACCTCCGCCACGCGGTGACGATCCGCCGCCCCGCCCTCTCGCTCGCCGAGCACGAGCGCCGCGTGGACAGCATCCTCGCCGAGCTCGGCCTGCAATCCATCGCCCGCCGCATGGTCGGCGCGCCGGGCGACAAGACACTCTCCGGCGGCGAGCGCAGCCGCCTCAACCTCGGCCTCGATCTCGGCAGCCGCGCCGAGGTTTTCCTGTTCGACGAACCGATCTCCGGACTCTCGTCAAAGGACTCCGAGCACGTGGCCGAAACACTGCGCTCGCTGGCCCGCGAGAAGATCGTCATCGCCTCGCTGCACCGCCCGGGCGCGCCGGTGCTGCGGCTGTTTGACAAGGTGCTGCTGTTAGACAGCGGCGGCCGCCTCGCCTGGTTCGGCTCGCCCGCCGGCATGGTGGGATATTTCCGCGACGCCTGCCTGGAGCTGGGCATCACCCATCCGTCCATCAACGCGCAGTCGCCGCTCGGCGCGGACTTCGTCTTCGACGTGCTGGAAACCCCGCTCAGCCTGATCGGCGGCGGTTCGAACACCGGCGCGGCGCGGCGTTTCCCCTCGTCGTTCTGGCAGGAGCGCTTCGAGAGCGCCGACCTGATGCAGTCCCTCAAAACCAGCGGCGGGCCGATCTCCCGGCCGGGTGATCCGCAGCCGGACGACCACCTGCCGCTGCCACCGAGGCCGGCGCGGCGGCTGCACGCCGTCATCGCCCTGTTCGCCACCCACTTCCTGCGCTCGCTGCTGTCCAAAATCCGCAATCGCGGCACCATTTACAGCACGTGTCTGGAGGCCCCGCTGCTGGCCGCGCTCATCGCCATCACCCTGCGCTCCTCGCCGGAGGGTCCTTACGAGTTCGCCACCGCGCTGCACATTCCCGCCTATCTTTTCCTCAGCGCGACGGTGGCGATGTTCCTCGGCCTGACCAACAGCGCCACCGAAGTGCTGCGCGACCGCCCGATCCTGCGCCGCGAGCGCAACTGCCAGCCCGGCGCCACTTCCTACGTGCTGGCGAAGTTCTGCGCCCTCGCGCTGGTGGCCGCCGTGCAGTGCCTCGTCTATCTGATCGTGGGCAACCATTTCCTCGAGATCGAGGGCGTGCTCTTCTATCACTGGCTGTGGATGACGCTGACCGCCCTGACGGGCACCGCCATGGCGCTGGTGGTGTCGTCGATCGTCAGGACCGAGCGCGCCGCGCTCACCTCCGTCCCGCTGCTGCTGGTGCCGCAGATGCTGCTGGCCGGGGCGCTGGTTTCCTACAAGGAGATGAACCGCGGCCTGTTCCGGGACGCCAGCGAGGTGCGCGAGCGCGGCGGAGTGCCCGTGCCCGCCACCATCATGCCGCTGCGCTACGCCTACGAGGGCATGATCGTCGCCCGTGCCCGCCACCATCATGCCGCTGCGCTACGCCTACGAGGGCATGATCGTCTCCCAGGCTGTTAGAAACCCGTTCGAGGTCGAGCGCATCCGCCTGCAGCGCAGGATCGACCGTGGCCGGGACATCGGGGAAAACATGAACGAGCGAGCCGTCGAGCAGTTCGAGCTGGCCAAGGAGGGGCTGCGCCGGCTGCTGGCGGCGGGCGCATCCGACAAGAAGGAGGCGGCGGACATCGTCGAACGCATCCGCCGGATCTCCGCCTCGGGCACGCGCATCGAGGTGGAGACGATGAAAGTCTGGCCGGAGAACGATCCGGCCTCCGAGTTTTTCGTCAACGAACGCATCGACCTGCTGGTGCGCGAGGCCGAGACCTTCCGCAACGACTACCGCAACACGGAGAACCGGGTGGTTTTCCACGCGCTCAAGAAACCCATTCCCTTCATTGCCGGACAGCCGGTCGCAGGGGCCGTTTTCACCGAACCCGAGGGCCACATGGAAACCCAGCGCTATTGCGGCGTGATTCTCGGGCTGTTCATCACGGGCTGCATGATCCTCTCCACCTTCATCATCCACCGGCAGAACCGGATGACCCGTTAGAAAACGGCTCAGAGCTTGGCGAGGGCGACGACCTTTTCCTGCTTGGACTTCACCACGCCGCCGGGTTGCTCGAGGGTGATGACGAATGCCTGCGGCTTGCTCAGCGGGAGTTTGGCGGCGATCGGAATCACCGCCGGCGAGCCGTCGCGCGGGATGTCGAACACACCGCCATCCACCGGGGCATCGGCATCACGGGCCGGATCGACGATCCAGAGTTGATACTGCGCCTGTTGTGGATTGTTGGCGGGAATGCCATTCAATATCATGTATCCCTGCTGCAGGCTGTCGCTCCAGATGACCGAGCCGCCGGCCTGACCGAAGTCGCCTAGCCCGGCGAACTCGCGCTCGATGAGATCCGGCGCCTCGGCCCGCAGGCGCTGTTCGGCGCGTTCGGGCGGCAGGGGTTTTTCGTTCCGCAGGACCAGCAGTGAGAGGATCAGGATCGCGGCGGCGGCCACCCAGCCGCTGACCGGGCTGCGGGCGATGATGCGCCATGCGGGAACCTGCGGCCGGATGAGGGTGCTTTCCGCCACGGGTTGGCCGGTGCTCTCCGCCCAGCGGTGGAGCCGTTGCGCCAGGTGCGCGGGCAGGGTTTCGCCGGAGGTTTCCAGCGCATCCGCCTGGGCCGCTGCCGCCACCAGATCAAACGTGGAATCCGGGGCGATGCGCAGCTGCGCGCACAGTGCCGCCAGTTCGCGCTCCTCCTCCGGGCTCAGGTCGCCAATGGCGCGGCCCGCGCAGAGTTCATCGAATCGGAGCTTGATGTCGGAAGGTATCATGACGCCGGCTGGATGTGGGTGATGCCCGCGCGGCGGAGTTGCTCGCGCAGGCTGATGAGACCGCGCCTGAGGCGGGTCTTGACGGTGCCGAGCGGCAGGCCGGTTTTCTCGGCGATTTCAGGATGGGTGAAACCATCCTCGAAGAACATGCGGAACAAACGCCGGGTGTCGTCGGGCAGGCTGGCAATCGACGCCTTCACCGCCTCGGGGTCGCAAGCGGCCGTCATCGCGGGCGCGGCGGCGGCGGGGAGGGATTCGGCGGCTTCCAGGGGTTCGAAACCCGGCTGGCGGCCGGCGCGGCGGAGATGGTCGATCGTCCTGCGGCGCGCCACGAGGGCGATGAAGGTGGCCTCGGAAGCCACCTCCGCATCGTAAAACCCGGCCTTTTTCCATATCTCGGTGAATACCTCTTGCACCAGATCCTCGGCCTCGGATTCGTTGTGGAGCGCCCGCCGCACGATGCTCCAGACAAGGCCGCCGAAGCGGTCGATGCACTCATTCATCGCACGCGGCTCACCCGCCGCGAGCCGCGGAAGAATGGAGTCTTGCGATATGGAATCGGTCGTGCTCAACGGTTGCGATGGATCGTAGGCGGCTTCTGCGGTTTGTCCAAAACTTCCTTTCGTCGTGTTAGAAAGAATGTGGCTTGCGGCAGCCTGGCGCAGACCGCGGGCAAACAGCCACCCGGGCCTCACCATGGAGGAGCGGATGATGGAATCCCGCCTCCGCGGCATGACGCGGAGACGGGAGCATGTGAGTTCACTTCCCATGAACGGAAGCGTGCGGACGGGTGCTTGGATTCACTCCGCGGGTGGCAGCAGCACGGTGTCGATGATGTGAATCACCCCATTCGAGCAAACGACATCGGCCGTGGTCACCTTCGACTTGTTGAGGTAAAGCGCGCCGTCTTTCACTTCGAGCCTGATCGTCTTCTTGTTCAGTGCGGCGGCTTCTTCCAATTTCATGGCCGCCTCTGCGCGCACGTCGCCTGCCACGACATGATACGTGAGGATGTCGATGAGCTTTTGTTTGTTCTCCGGCAGCAGCAGTGATTCAACCGTGCCCTCGGGCAGCTTGGCGAACGCCTCATCGGTCGGTGCGAAGACGGTGAAGGGCCCCTTGCCCTTGAGGGTGTCGACCAGGCCGGCGGCGGTCAGCGCGGCGGCGAGTGTCTTGAAGGAACCGGCGGCGACGGCCGTATCCACGATATCCTTGCTGGCTGGCGCTTTTTCCGCTGCGACAAGCGGCCCCGCGGAGAACGCGGCGAGTCCCATGATGCAGGCGATGGATTTGAACAATGGTTTCATGTGTTTTGGTATTGGTTGTTGTTTCTTCGGTTGCCATCCAGCACCGACTGTGGTGCTGGCTACTTCCGTGTCTTCGGCATGCGGACGAATTCAGATTCAAAAAAAAACCGTGAAACGGATTTTCCGCTTTTTCGCGTTTTCCTGAATCCAATTCCCAAGACAGGACGAATACCGGGACACAACCACCCACAAACACCATGGCATACGATTCCGACCGCAGCATGAATTCATACCTGAAGGAGATATCACGCACGCCGCTCCTCACCATCGAAGAGGAGATACAACTCGCGAAACGCATCCAGCGCGGCGATTTGGAGGCGCGCGACCACATGATCCGCGCCAACCTCCGGCTGGTTGTGAAAATCGCCGGTGATTATTCCGGATACGGCGTTTCGATGGGCGACCTGGTCTCCGAAGGCAACATTGGTTTGATGAAGGCCGTCGAGCGTTTCGACCCTGAAAAAGGCGGCAAACTCTCCACTTACGCCTCATGGTGGATCAAGCAATCCATCAAGCGCTCGCTCGCCAACCAGTCCAAGACCATCCGCCTGCCCGTCCACATGGTGGACAAAATCGCACGCATGCGCCGCATCGCCTCGATGCTCACCGAGACCCTCGGCCGCGAACCGACTGATGACGAACTCGCCACCGAGCTGGGTCTACCGCGCCAGAAGGTGGCGATGCTCAAGCAGGCCGCGCTGCGGCCGACCTCGCTGGACGCGCCGGTGAACGAAGGCGAGGCCACCGAATACGGCGACATCATCGGCGACGAGGCCGCCTCCAACCCGCTCGACCGTCTGGTGGACAGCGATTTGCAGGATCAGATCGGCGATCTGTTAGGCATACTCGACGAACGCGAGCGCCGGATCATCGACGGGCGTTTCGGCCTCAACGGCCTCAAGCCGATGCTGCTGGAGGATGTCGGCCGCGAGTTCGGCGTCTCACGCGAGCGCATCCGCCAGATCCAGAACTCCGCTTTGACCAAGATGCGCCGGGCACTGATGAAAAAGGACAAGCCCGCGCCGATGGCGCAAACTGTCCGCGCATGAGCTGACAAGCGCTGCCGGGCCTTTTCACCATCCATTCATCCACCTCGGGTCCCGTGCCGGGTGTGGCCTAAAGACCGCGGCGTTCCGCGGCCGTGAGAGCCTTTTTCCGCATGCCGCTGAACCATTCCCGCTGTCACCCGGTAGAAGCGGCCCGCCCATGCGGCGGCGGCAAACTCATGGACCGTTTCCTGCCAATTCGCTTTGGCTGTTAGAAGTCGAATGTCGTCTGTGGGCCCCGGGTAGCGGCGGGGTCCGCCTCGACACCCTCGCGCAGGCCGGCGGCGGCGAAGCGGATGAAGCGGCCCAGCGTGGCGTCGATGGAGGGCGCGCCGGATGATTCCGCTCCGGCCCGCCCGATCAACATCTGGATCATGCCGCCCGTCACAAAGTGCATGCGCCACACCAGTTCCTCGGCAGGGACCGACGGCAGAGCCTTGCCCAACAGCCGCATGAAACGTTGGATCACTCCCTGCGTCTGCAATTCCAAATCCTCGGGAAATCCCTCGCCACGCAGCGCGAGGATGCGGCCTACCAACTGGCAGGCCGCCGGTTCCGGCAGACCGGCCTTGCGAACCGCGCCCACCACAGGGCGCGCCAACGCCTCGACAATCTCCTCCACCGGTGCCGCCTTGCCCGCACATTTTTTCTCAAGCGCCTCGATCCGCGCCAACCGCTCCTCGTTGATCGGCTTGAAATGACGGATGATAACCAGAGCGACCAACAAATCGCGGCTTCCGAAATGGTAGTTCACCGCCGCCACATTCGCGGCCGCCTCGCGGGTGACGTCGCGGACCGATACCGCCTCGAATCCCCTGATCGCAAACAAACGCTCGGCCGTATCCAGCAGATGCCGTTTCGGACCGGATTCGGGAAATTTGATTTCGCGCATGACGGGATGAGTCAAGCGACCCGCATGGGGCATTGTCAAACGCATGATTCAAATGCCCGGTCATGCGGCCGCTTGCAATGGTTGCACGTTCCCAAAAAATCCCATGCCGCAGCGATGAAACCGCCTCACGCGGCGCGTTGCGGCAGCAGATGCCGGCCCAGCTCGTTTCTCACGCCCTTCTTGGCCGACCAGACCTCGATGCCTTCGTGGACCAGCAGTGTCGTCCGCGAGGGTGCCGAGTAAATGTAGAACGGCCAGCCGGTTTCGAAACCCAGCAATATGGCGAGCATCCGGCGGAAATGCGTGCGGTCGCCGCTCTTGAAAAGATGGCCCGGCGTGGTGTTTGCGACACTTGCAACCTCCAGCGCCTCGCGGAACTGGCGGATCTGTTCCCACTCTTCCGGCCGCCGCTGGGGAGCGGGCAGGATTTCCACCAGCTTGTTGCCATCCTTGGCCAGCAGGTCGGCCAGATAGTCGGCCAGCAGCAGGCGCCCGCGCCTCTCGGCGGGCATCGGGAAATCACCGGCAACAGGCACACCACCATCCAGCGGCTGGTGATGCATTCCCTGTCCGGCGAGCCATTTGTGAATTTCGGAACTGGTCAGGCAGCGCATGATTTTCGGGGAGTGGAAGCGCGCCGCAGGCCCCGCGGCACCGGGGTGCGCACCAACCGGGTACGCAACCGGGATTCAAAGCACGCGACATGCCAAAACGCGTGTTCCGATCCCGCCCGACCCAATAAAAAACGGCGGAATCACCCCTGCCATCGGGCAACGGGCGATCCCGCCGTTTTGAAAAACCTCAGAGCGCGCGCAGCGCGGCTTTGACGGCATTGAAGTCGGGCAGGTCCTTCGGGTGGTCCTGCACTTCGGCGTATTGCACAATGCCGTTTTTATCGATCACGAAGG
Organism: Akkermansiaceae bacterium; assembly: GCA_025457625.1. Classification (GTDB taxonomy): domain Bacteria; phylum Verrucomicrobiota; class Verrucomicrobiia; order Verrucomicrobiales; family Akkermansiaceae; genus Luteolibacter. The sequence goes on along the minus strand of JALOUA010000095.1, from coordinate 5,399 downwards.
CGGAGCGCTTGGCCACGCCGCCCATGATCAGGTTCACCGCGGGCAGGAATTGCTCGTAAGCCACGCCATAGGCCTTGGCCACCTCGTGCTCGTAGTCGCTGAGCAGCGGGATGGTGATGCCTTCCTTCTCGGCCCATGCGGCTTGCGCGAAGGGGTTGTCGCCGGAAATGCCGAGCACCTTCGCGTCGAGGTCCTCGTAATCCTTGATGCCTGAGGAAATCTCACAGAACTCCGTGGTGCAGACGCCGGTGAAGGCCATCGGCACAAACAGCAGCACGAGGTTGGATTTTCCGATGAGCTCGCTCAGTTTCACAAGCTGCGGACCCTCGGCGGTTTTCGTGACGAGGGTGAAATCTGGGGCTTTGTCGCCGACTTTGATGGACATGGTGGTTTCTGGGGTTGTGTTGGTGGGGCCACAGACTAGAACACGGCAAGGCGACATGTCATATGAATTTTCGGATTTCGGTCGTCACCTTGGAGGTGGCAGCGGCATCGGCGAGCTGATGGAAGACCTCGGCCACGCCCTCGCCGGCGGCGGGCCGGATCTCAGGATGCTGGGTGGCGGACAACCCGCGCGCATTCCCGAAATGCAGGCCGTCTGGCGGCGGCGCATCGAGGAACTGCTCGCGGAACCCGGCGGCCTCGACCGCGCCCTCACCACCTACGACCCGCCACAGGGAAATCCCCGCCTGCTCGGCGCCATCGCCGGGCTCTTCCGCCGCACCTTCGGCTGGCAGATCGGGCCGGAAAACATCGCCGTCACCTGCGGCGGACAAACCGCGTTTTTCCTGCTCTTCAACCTGCTCGCCGGCCGCATGCCCGATGCATCGCGCAGGAAAATCCTGCTGCCGCTCGTCCCGGAATACATCGGTTATTCGGACCAGGGCACCGACGGCGGCCTCTTCCACTCGCTGCCTCCGCTCATCGAGACAACCGGGCCGCACGAATTCAAGTACCGCGTCGATTTCGACCGCCTGCACATCACCCCGGACATCGCCGCGATCTGCGCCTCGCGGCCCACCAATCCCTCCGGCAACGTGCTCACCGACGCGGAAATCGCGCGTCTTTCCGATCTTGCGGAACGCCACCGCATCCCGCTGATCATCGACAACGCCTATGGCGCGCCGTTTCCCGGCATCATTTTCGAAACGGCCACGCCGTTCTGGCAGCCTCACTGCATCCTCACCTACAGTCTCTCCAAGATCGGCCTGCCCGGCACCCGCACCGGCATCGTCATCGGTCCGCCGGAGATCATCCGCGCCCTCGGCTCGATGAGCGCCATCGTCGGTCTTTCCAATCCCAACATCGGCCAGCAAATCATCCTGCCACTGGTCGAATCCGGCGAAATCCTCCGCCTCAGCCGCGAAGTCGTGCGGCCGTTCTATCAGGCAAAACGCGACCTCGCCCTGCAGGCCGCCGCCGAGGCTTTCGGTGACGACATCGACTGGGCCGTGCACCGCAGCGAGGGCGCGCTCTTCCTCTGGTTCCACTTCCCCGGCCTGCCCATCGCCACGAGGGAATTGTATCAACGCCTCAAACGCCGCGGCGTGCTCGTCATCCCCGGCGAATACTTCTTTTTCGGACTCGCCGACACTCCGTGGAAGCACCGCGAGGAATGCATCCGCGTCTCCTATGCCATGGACGAGCCCATCGTGCGCGACGGCCTCCACGCCATCGCCGATGAAGTCCGCCGCGCAGGACCCTGAGCGGCGGCGAATTTCCTTGCGCCGCCCATGGGCGCGGACATAAAAACCGCCCGCTGCAACGCCAAGATGTCGGGGCGTAGCGCAGTCTGGTAGCGCGCCTCGTTCGGGACGAGGAGGCCGTGGGTTCGAATCCCGCCGCCCCGACCCTTGATTTTATGCCGTCTGTGCGGCAATCCCGGATTTCACGGGCAGTTTCGCGCGGCTTTCCGGGTGAACTTGAAACCTGTGACCCAATGTGCAAACCGGCGGTTTCCGTTTCAGGGATTTGCCTGGAATTCAAGGGATCCGGGAAAACCCGCCGCCTCATCCTTTCCGGAATCCGAAAGCTGCCAAGTCCGGCGATCTGGCCGGCAAGATCCCTTCGGTCAAACCTCCCCGGCAACTGGGGCTTGTGCGTGGGTTGACCGGACACCCCGGTAAAAAAACGCGGAATCCGGGTTTTTTGAAATTCCCGCAAACTCGGCCATGACAAACCCGCCACCATCCCTACACTGCCGCCCGTGAGCTATCAGGTCTTCGCCCGGAAATACCGACCCAAAACCTTCGACGATATCCTGGGCCAGGACCACGTCGTCCGCACGCTGCGCAATGCGATCGCCCAAAAGCGTCTTGCCCACGCCTACCTGTTCGTCGGTCCGCGCGGCACCGGCAAGACCTCGACGGCCCGCATCCTCGCCAAGGCGCTCAACTGCAGCGGCGGCCCGAAAGCCGACTTCGATCCCGAGGAGGACGTCTGCATCGAGATCGCCGAAGGCCGCTCGCTCGACGTGCTCGAAATCGACGGTGCCTCCAACAACGGCGTCGAGCAGGTGCGCGACCTGCGCGAATCCGTCCGCTTCGCGCCGGCGCGCGGCCAGTTCAAGATCTACTACATCGACGAGGTCCACATGCTTTCCAACGCGGCCTTCAACGCGCTGCTCAAGACGCTGGAGGAACCCCCACCGCATGTGAAATTCATCTTCGCCACCACCGAGGCGAACAAGATCCTGCCGACCATCCTCTCGCGCTGCCAGCGCTTCGACCTGCGGCCCATCCCCACCGAACTGATCGCCAAGCACCTCCAGCACATCGCCGGGCTGGAAGGCATCACGCTCGATCCCACCGCCGCCTGGGCCATCGCCAAGGGTGCCGACGGCGGCATGCGCGACGCCCAATCGATGCTCGACCAGCTCGTCGCCTTCTGCGGCAACCGGATCAACGAGGAAAACGTGCTCGATGTCTTCGGTTTCACCTCACGTGAAAAAGTCGCCGCGCTCACTTCCACGCTGCTGGCCCGCGACACGCCCGCCGCGCTGTCGTTGATCCAGAAGGAAGCGGAGGGCGGCCGCGAGTTGTCGCAGTTGTTAGGCGAGCTCATCGGCTGCCTGCGCGCGCTGCTGGTCGCCAAGCTCGATCCCGCCGCAGATGGCGAGGGCATCCCCGCCGATCTGTGGAACAAACTGCTGGAGGCCGCCGAATCCTATGCGCCGGACCGCATTCTCGCGGCCATCGATGTCTTTGCCGAATCCGAAGGCCGCATGAAGTGGGCCACCAACAAGCGCCTGCATTTCGAGCTCGGTGTCATCAAGGCCATCCAGACGCTCGGCGAAGTCCGCATCACCGATGTGATCAAGGCCCTTGCAAAAGGTGCCGACCAATGCGGCGACACGCTGCAAGCGCCAGGCCCGCCTGCAAGGCCCGCAACAGCTCCCGAACCGACCAAGACGGCCAAGCCCCTGCCCAAGTTCACCGGTCTCGACGAGATCGGCCTGATGATTGCCGCCGCCCCGGATGAAAGCCCGCCGCCGCCCGCAGCAGAGCAGCCGCCATGGCAGGAGACCCCGAAACCCGCGACCGCGCCGGAAGCACCGCCGCCCGCGGTTGAAGACCCGTTCTATCAGGATCCGCTCATCCAGTCCGCCCTCGAAAAATTCGAAGGCAGAGTGGTCGCGGGGTGAAAGCCGGGAATTTGAAACGCTGAAACAACAGACTTATGAACATCGCCAAACTGATGAAACAAGCCCAGCAGATGCAGGCCGGGCTTGCCGCCAAGCAGGAAGAACTCGCCAACCAGACGGTGGAAGCCACCGCCGGCGGCAAGGTCACCGTCACCGCCACCTGTGCCGGCGAGGTGCTCTCGATCAAAATCGATCCCTCCATCGTCGATCCCGCGGATGTCGAATTCCTGGAGGACCTGGTGCTCAAGGGCGTCCAGGAGGCCATCGCCACAGGCAAGGACAAGGCCGCCGCGGAAATGAAGAAACTCACCGGCGGTCTCGGCATCCCGGGACTCTAGGATTTCAGGTTTCTGTTCCGGGATTTCAAATCCACCCGCCATGTCCTCCCTACGACTCAGCACCGGATGGGCACTCGTGGGGCTTTCCCTGTTGCTGCATCTGTTTACCGTTTACGCCTTTTCGCGCCAGCCGGACCGCCTCGCGGCCTTCACCGTGCTGCCGATCTGGCTGTGGGGCGGCATCGGCCTCATGCTGAGTTGTTTCGCGTTTTATTTCCTGCGCGCCTCGCTCTCGCTGGTGATGACCGCGGTCTGGGCGGTCACCCTGCTCGTCGGTGCCGACGAGGCCCGCGTGCTGGCCCACCTCGGCAAGCAGGCGCCGCAACCCGGCCCGGCATCCGCGCATCGCGGCGAGCCGGTGCTGCGCGTCATCACCCTCAACTGCTCCAGCTTCCGCTACGGCGATCCGTCGCAGGACATCGCCGCATGGCAACCCGACATCGTGCTGTTGCAGGACGCCTATCCCCATCAGGTCCGCCGCGTCGCCGACGTGCTTTACGGCGGCCGCGGCGATTACCGCGCCCACCAAACCAACGGCATCGTCACCCGTGGGAAGATCCGCCGCGAGGTGCGCAATCCCAAACAACGCAGCCAACAGGCAAGCATCGAACTGCCCGACGGCAGGATGCTGGAAACCGTCAACCTCCACCTGCTCACCGCCGCCACCGACCTGCGTTTCTGGCAACGCAACGCATGGCGCGAGCACAAGGTCAACCGCGCCGTCCGCCACAAGGAACTCTCCACCGTGTTGGGCATTCTCGAACAAACCACCTCCTTTCCCAACACTCCCACCCTGCTCGGCGGCGACTTCAACGCCGGTGCCACCGACGTCGTCCACCAGCGGCTCGCGCGCTGGTTCGACGACGCCTTCGCCGCCGCCGGCACCGGCTGGGGCAACACCTATCAGCGGCGGCTGCCCGTGCTGCGCATCGACCACCTCTACGCCACCCGCCACTTCACCCCGGCGCGCTGCCGCGCCGTCACCACCCGCCACAGCGACCACCGGATGGTCGTCGCCGACTTCGTTTTCCGCCAGTGACGGGAGATTGATCCTGAATGCCGAAATGATCACCACGAAACCCACAAAAAGGCACGAATGGTCAACCACTTGAAGGCAATCCCATCCACACCCGGAAAGTGAGGGCGGTTAGGTTTTCAACTCTTTGATTTTCGTGAACTTTCGGGTCTTTCGTGGTTTCTTTTTTCCTTTCCGGGTTCATGCGGCAAGGCTGCCGGAGACGTTTTGTTTCTCACGCGCTGCCGAGCCACGGACGTTGGACGGCAGAGTTCGTCTCACCCGCGCATCCGTGGACGCCGTCTTCCTCGCGGTGCTCGCGACCTGCGGCATGTGGCCGCTCAAGCGAGTCTGGCGAGCACTTTCCCAACCGCCGCTTCCGCAGTGAGTCCGTGGAGTTCGC
>JALOUA010000357.1 GCA_025457625.1 Akkermansiaceae bacterium | reverse complement strand
GCCGTGGAATGTGAGCAAGCTGGGATTTCAAACAATTCTGAGCAACCCCGAGTTGGAAGGCGGCGAGCTGCGGATTCCGCTGCGCGAGTTGATGAGCATGGTTTCACGCCAAGCCGACCCGCATGAGCCGTGGTTTCCGACCCGCAAGCATGACTGGGTGATCCTGCAGAATGAAAGCTACGGAAAAATCATCCACCAAACGCCCGATCAGGTGGTCCTTCTCAAACTGGGTGGCAGTCTGAAAACCTATCCGGTCATCGATTTCCTCGAACTCCTGCCCGAAAACCTCTCCCATGGCTTCCGCGTCCAGTCCTCGTTCGGCATCGATTACCGCCACCAGCCGGACGCCACCTCGCGGGTGATCGAAATGTTCGGCCAGGCGCTCCGCGCGGCCTTCATCACCGAGTTTGGAAACGAGCGGGTGCGCTCGATCAAGGTCGAATTCCTATCCGCCGGCACCTCATCGCTCGATTACGTCGTGCTCGCCGATTTCGACGGCAGCCTTGGCTCGCGCTACAATTTCATCAAACGCCGGATCCAGTCGATTTGTGTCGATGTCTGCAACGCCAACGGCTGGGTCATTCCCTTCACCCAGATCACGGTGCATCAAGCCACATGATTCCCGGCAAACCCGGCTGCGGGCGTTCCTGAAAAATCAGCCCTTCTTGCGCGCCTTGAACCACTTCCTGAAATCCCCGCCGTGCGACTCGGGAAGCGTGCGCTGGCCCAACCAATCCTGCAGCGGCTTGATCGGCGCGACCTGGATGGGCAGGTGGTTCATCGCCTTGGACATCGTCATTGCCGTGCGCCACAGCGAGGGCGAGGTGGCGAGCGTGGCGAAGGGCGACATGGGAATGGCGGCGGGCGAGTGGACATGCTCGCGGTGCGCCTTGTCGCGAAGCCTGAGCAGAAGATCGGGGATCGGGATGTCCACCGGGCAGACTTCGTTGCAGGCGCCGCAGAGCGAGGAGGCTTTCGGGAGGTCGGCGAGTTCCGGGAAGCGGTCGCCGAACAGCAGGGGCGAGAGCACCGCGCCGACGGGGCCGCCGTAGGTCGAGCGGTAGGCGTGGCCGGAGGCCTGGCGATAGACCGGGCAGACGTTCTGGCAGGCGCCGCAACGGATGCAGCGGAGGATTTCCCGGCAGTTCGACGCGAGCACGTCGCTGCGGCCGTTGTCCATGAAGACGACGTGCATGTGCTCCGGCCCGTCCGGCTGGTTGGCGGACTTCGGGCCGTTGATGAACTCGGTGTAAACCGTCAGTTGCTGGCCGGTGGCGGAGCGGCCTAACAGATTGAGGAACACCGCAAGATCCTTCTCGCGCGGGATGATTTTCTCGATGCCGACCAGCGCGATGTGCACCGGCACGGGAGCCATGCCGAAGCGCGAGTTGCCCTCGTTGGTCACTAACAGAATACGGCCGCTGTCCGCGCAGACGAAGTTCGCGCCGGTGATGCCGGCCCCGGCCCGCATGTATTTCTCCCGCAGATAGACCCGCGCGCGGCGGGTGATGGTTTCCGGATCATCGTTGTAGTCACTGGCGATGCCCTCGCGCTGGAAGGTGCGGGCGATCTCGCGGCGGTTCTTGTGGATGATCGGCTTGACGATGTGCGAAGGGACGTCGTCGTCGAGCTGGACGATGAACTCGCCGAGGTCGGACTCCAGGCACTCGATGCCGTTTTCGATCAGATAGGGATTGAGGTGGATTTCCTCGGCGGCCATCGTTTTCGACTTGGTGAGCCGCGTGACGCCGTGGGAACGGAGGATGTCGAGGATCGTTTGTTTCGCGTCGTCACCGGTGGCGGCGAAGTGGACGTTCACGCCACGCGAAACCAGCGCCTGCTCGGCCTTGGCGAGATACTCGTCGAGGTGGTGGAGCGTGTGGTCCTTGATGGCACCGGCGAGCCTGCGGAGTTCGTCGGGATTCGGATAGTCCTTGTGCAGGACCTGATAGCGCTTCTCGGTTCCGGACGACGCGCCATCGAGCACCGAGTGCTGCTTTTCGTCGGAGATGGCCCGCGCGTATTGGTCGATGAGTTGGTTGCCGATCATGACTTGAGCGTGTCGCGGAGGATCTGGATGACGTGTTTGTGCGGGACCGGCCGGCCCTGGGTGGTGGCGAGGCCGGAGAGGTGCATGAGGCAGGACATGTCGATGCCGGCGAGCAGGTCGGGCTTGGTGTCGAGGATGTGGTCGAGCTTGAGGGTGCCCATCTGGCCGGAGATGTGCGGGAAAGTGACCGAAAACGTGCCGCCGAAGCCGCAGCATTGCTCGGACTGGCCGAAGGGGATGACCTCGGCGTTTTCAACCGAGGAGAGCAGGGTGCGGACGGCTTCGCCGGTGGTGGTGCCGCGGCTGTGGCAGGAGCGGTGGAAGGCGATGCGCGTGGGTTGCTCGAATTTTCCGGGCCAGGTCTTGATGCCGAGGCCGTTGTAGATGAAATCGATGAGTTCCCATGTCCGGTTGGCCAGCGAAGTGATGGCGGGGTCCGGATTTTCCTCGAACTGGAGCAGGTTGCCGTGGCGGTTCATCGCCGCGCAGGAACCCGACGGCACGATCACCGGCAACTCCCCGGCGAATACCTTGGCCACGTGTTTCGCCACCTTGCGTGACGCGTCCCACTCGCCGGAGTTGAAGGCCGGCTGGCCGCAGCAGGTCTGGTTTTCCGGGAAATCCACGGAAATGCCGAGGTGCTCCAGAATCTCGACGCTAGCGCGGGCCACATCGTCATAGAAAGCATCGCAAAGGCAGGTGCCCATGAGGAGCACACGTTTGGAGAGAGGGCGTGCGGTTGGTGTGGCCATGGGAATTCTCGCTGCGGCAGCTTATGCGTTCGGAACGCTGCGGCAACCCGGAATCCGGGTGATCCGGAAAAATATCCGGCCCCGGTCGCTTGCACAGCGGCTTGATCATTCGCGAAAAATTTTGTCCGGTTTCAGGTGCAGGCGGACATTTTAATCCAGACATGCGGAAATCCGAAGCAGCCGATCCCGAACTACTCGCCGAGTGGACCAAGCACCGGTGCGAGGAAGCGTTTTATGAAATCGTCTCCCGTTACGCCGGTCTCGTGCATGCCACCGCCTGCCGGACCTGCGGTGATGACTCGCTCGCGACCGAGGCCACGCAGCTCACGTTCATC
>JALOUA010000094.1 GCA_025457625.1 Akkermansiaceae bacterium | reverse complement strand
GAGCCACCGGATTTTGTTAGGAAATGAACCGTGCTCCGGCAGGCATGCGCATCAAGTTAGGCGAATCGTGCGGGATTCATGACCAAGGAGCGGCGGTCTTGTTCTGATGAGACCCACCCTTGACTTGACGCGCATGCCCGGCAGGGGCGCCTCGCGCCACCGGCTAATTTCCACGATCCCTCCGGGATCAGGAATCGAGCTGAAGGGATCGATTCCCTAAAGGCATAGGCCTTAGCCCGGGCGTTTCGTCCAATCGAGCGTCCGCGACCGGTTTGCCGAGACCGCTGGCGATGGAATAGGGCGAGCCCGAGCTGCCGGTGTTTTTTCGGCAATTTCGTGGTGGATATGGCAGGGCTGGATGCCGCAAAGTGCCGCCGCGATCCAACATTGCTTCCCCTATGAAAAAACACATCACCCGCGTCGGGCTTTTTGGCATCGGCCTGGATACGTATTGGCCGCAGTTTCCCGGATTGAAGGAACGCCTTGAAGGATACATCGGCGTGGTCGAGGGCCGACTCGTCCGCCCGGACATCGAAGTCGTGAACCTCGGCCTGATCGACACGCCGGAGAAGGCGTTCGATGCGGGACATGCCTTCCGCCGGGCGGATGTGGATCTGATTTTCCTGCATGTGACGACTTATGCGCTGAGCTCCACCGTGCTGCCGGTGGTGCAGCGGGCGAAGGTGCCGGTGGTGATTCTGAATCTCTCGCCCGAAGCGGCGATTGATTACGCCAACTTCAACCGCATGGGCGACCGCGCCAAGATGACCGGCGAGTGGCTGGCCCACTGCCAGGCGTGTCCCGTTCCGGAAATCGCCAATGTCTTCCAGCGGTCGCGGATCTCGTTCCACCAGATCACCGGCCGCTTGCATGACGATCCCGAGTGCTGGAACGAAGTGGACGCATGGATCGATGCCGCGCGCGTGGCGGGCGTCATGTTCCACAACCGCCTCGGACTGATGGGCCACTACTACAACGGCATGCTCGACATCGCGTCGGACACTACATTGCAGTGCGCCACCTTCGGCGGGCACATCGAGATCATCGAGGTCGAGGAACTCGCCAGCCTGCGCCACGAGGTGACCGATGATGAAATCACGGCGCGCATCGCGCATTTCCGCGGACAGTTCGACGTGCAGGATGATTGCCCGGAGGAGGAGCTCGCCCGCGCCGCGCGCACCAGCGTGGCGCTGGACCGTCTGGTGGAAATCCATCAACTCGGGTCGATGGCCTACTATCACATGGGCACCGGCAGCGTGGACAACGAGGAAACCATCAGCTCCATCATCCTTGGCAACTCGCTTCTCACCGCACGCGGCATCCCGGTGGCGGGCGAATACGAGGTCAAGAACGCGCAGGCGATGAAGATCATGGACAGCTTCGGCGCCGGCGGATCGTTCAGCGAGTATTACGCGATGGACTGGAACGACGATGTCGTGCTGATGGGCCACGACGGTCCCGGCCACATCGCCATCGCGCAGGGCAGGACCAAGGTGCGCCCGCTCGGTGTCTATCACGGCAAGGTCGGGCGCGGCCTGAGCGTGGAAATGAGCGTGCGCCACGGCGCGGTGACGCTGCTCTCGGTGGTGGAAACGGGCGACGGACGGCTCAAGTTCCTCGTCGCCGAGGGCGAAAGCGTCCCGGGTCCGATCCTGGAAATCGGCAACACCAACAGCCGCTACCGGTTTTCCATCGGCGCACGCCGCTTCGTGAACGACTGGAACGCGCAGGGCCCGGCGCATCACTGCGCCATCGGCGTCGGCCACATCGCGCACAAGATCGAAAAACTCGGCAAGCTGAGCGGCATCGAAACCGTCCGGGTTTGCTGATTCCCGGGCCTCAGCCCTTGGCGACGTGGGCGCGCAGCGCCTGATAGATGCGGTCCTTGAGGGCGGCGCGCTCGAATTTCATTTTTTCGATTTCCAGATCGGAGATCGGCGACTGCCGCTCCTCAAGCTGGCGGATTTCGTCGTCAATGTAGTCGTGTTTGGCGACCAGGGCGTCGAACTGCGTGTCGGTGGCGCGCAGGGCGTCGATCATGCTGCGGTATTCGGGAAACTCGTGGCTGATGTCGTGGTGTTCGGAGAGCATGGCGGGGGTTTCTAGGTTTGGAGGTGGATGCGGCGGAGTGTGAGACGGGCGGCGGGCGGATGGCCAGAGGAAAAGACGGGATCGCGCGGGGCGGGCTCAATACTTTTTCTTCGGCGTCACCTTGACGGGCGCGGGCTTGGTTTCTTTGGCGGGCGCGGCTTTGGCATCCTTGGCGGCGGCCCCGAGCGGGAAACGGATGACGAGCGCGTTGTCGAACGGGCGGCCGCCGTCCGTGATGATTTCCTGCACCCGGTAAACGACAAGGCCGTGCCTGTTGTCGGCATAGCGGCCAAGCGCGACGTTTTCCTTGACCATGCCGAAGCCGGTGTCGCTCTCGACCTTCCACTCGCTGCCGGTCCATTCGCCGAGGATGCTGGCCGGGTCCGCCTTGATGTCCTCGATGCGTTTCAGAACGCCGTTGGGCGAATGGAATTCATCGTCCTTGGCGGAGTAATAAAGAGTGCTCAGGCTGCTGGCGCTGCCGGTTGCGGAAATCTTCCAGGTGCCGGGCGGGCTTTCGCGCAGCATCAGCATCACCTCTTCCATCGGCTTGAATTCGCGCTTGTTCCAAAGCGCGAGGTATTCGTTGTATTCCTCCTTGGTCAGACCGAGACGCTCGTCGTAGGGCAGCGGCACGCCGGGTTTCGCCGCGGCACCGAATTCCTTGAACCATTCGGGATCCTTGCGCGCGGAGGCCTCCACCTTGGCGACGTATTTGTCGATCTCCACCGGCGGAACGACCATCCCCCGCTGGGCGCGGATGGGGACGCCGGCCTGCATCAGGCCCTCGAACACCTTCGGCACCTCGGCGGCGGAAAGGGAGGCGGTCAGAAACGCGGCAATGAGCGGGGCAGTGGTTTTCATGGGCTGCGGATGCGCAAAGACTGCCCGCCGTCACGGGGGAACTCAAGCGGGATTCCGGCGTCCGCGCATTCTCAGGGCTCGCCGCCGGGAAAAATCTCCTCCAGCGGCGTTTCGATCCTCTCATCCATCCAGCGCTCCAGCGCGGCGCGCAGCGGCGCGAGCACTTCGGGGCGCGCGGCCGCGACGTCCTTCTCGCCGTGAGGATCGGATGCCAGGTGGAACAGCCCGAAGTGGCGGCCGCCCTGCGCGGTGGGCGTGCAGACGAGTTTCCAATCCCGGCTCCGCAGGCAGCGCTGCTTGGCCTCCACCAGCCGCGCCGCATACTCGTCCTTGAGCACGAACTGATAGTTGTATTGCTCGTCGATCCTCGTCAGCTCGTCCATCGGCGGCAGGGGCGGGCGCTCGATGCCCGCCACCTTGAACTGGATGAAGGGAAACCCGGTCTCGCCGTAAAACGCGCGATGCCGCGGTGCTTCCACACCGCGAATCCATGGCGCGAAGCTCCTGCCTTCCCATGTCGGCGACGGCTCGACATCCATGAGGTCGGCCAGTGTCGGAATCACGTCGATCAGGCGCACGGTTTCCGGAATCGCCTGCGGCGCGGCACCCGGCACATGCATGACGAGCGGCACGTGATTGGCGTGCAGGCCGCCGTTGAACGTGAGCCCGTGCCCGAGGGTGACGCCGGGTTCATACAGGTCGTCGCCGTGGTCCGCGGTGATGATCACGATCGTGTCATCACTCAGTCCGTTGCGCTCGAGCGCGGCGAGGATTCCCGCCACGCAATCGTCGAACTGCCGGGTGCAGCCGTCATACAACGCGCGGATCTGTTGGATTTCCTTTTCCGGCAGCGCCTTCCACTTCGATTCGAGGTCGGTGCCGCCGATGAACGAGTCGATGTCGAAATCCACGCCGTTTTTGTTAGGCCCGCTGTAGTCCGGGTCCGCGAACATGCCGGCATAGGGTTCCTTGCTGCGGTAGGGCAGGTGGTTGCAGGAATAGAAAACATGCCAGAAGAAGGGTTGTTTGTCGCGGGCCACCTGCTCGAGCCGCCGCTCGACACGCTCCGTGACGACGCCGGGCGTGACGAACTGCGCGAACGACTCGATCTGGGGGAACAGGATGTAGCCCAGCGGATTGTCGAAGTAGAGCGGCACGACGAAGTGCGCCATGACCACGGCCTGGCTCATGTAAATGCGGAAGTTGTCGAAACTCGATACCGCCACATGCTCGAAACCCATCGGCATGATCTCATAATAGCCGGCGCACCAGTCGCCGATGGCCGCGGTGTCGTAACCACGCCCGCGCAGCAGCGCCGGCAGCGGCACGACGCGCTGTTTCGCCGCCTCCACGGTGGCCCGGTCCGGATACATCTGGCGGATGCCGTGCGTGTGCGGGTATTGCGAGGCCATCAACTGCACGCCGGATTCGAGCGTCGAGGCAATGGAGGTATAACACCGCTCGAAACGCACCGAGCGCGCGGCCAGCGCGTCGATCGCCGGAGAAACCCCGGCGGCGGCCGGGCCGTCATTGCGCTGCGGACGGTGGCCGGCGTATCCAAGGCGGTCGCCGCGCAGCGAGTCCGAGCCGATGATGATGACATTCGGCGCGCGGCCGCCGCCGCTCGCGGCCGCCATCGTTGCGCCGCGGTTTTCATGGATGGCAAACGCGCTTGCCGCAAGCGCCGGCACGCCAGCCGCCACCCACCATCCCTTGCGCCCGTGGCGGCGCGCGTGCCATGCGATGACATAACCGAGGTAGAGCAGCGGCAGCAGGGTGAACAGGACGAACAAAGCCGCGGGACGGACCGGATCGGGAAACTCGATCATCTTGTAATACCAATGGCCGAATTCCGCTTCGTTGAGGAAATACGGGCGGGTTTGCGCCAGACGCAGCGTGAAAAAGCCATGCAACACCGCGGCCACCGTGAATCCCCTGAGCATCACCATCGCATGACCGCGCCGGGGCGAACGCCGCGTCCAGCCATCGACCACCGGCCGCGCGAGAAGGAACGCGCCGATCCCGAGCAAGACATAGGCCGCGAGCATCCACAGGTTTTGCATGACGAGAAAGCCCAGGTATTGCTCGCGCGCCAGGGCGCTGAACTTGTTCATCATGCCGCCCGATGACTGGCCGAGTTTCCATAACGCCAGCGCGTATTGCAGCACGAGGAAAGCAGCCACACCGGCGGCCACCTTCAGCGGCGGGGCGCCCGCGGACGGGGCGCCGGATCTCCTGTCATCCGTCATCATGAGCCGCGGTCCGGTGAATCCACATACAGCCAGCGCGCGCAAACCACTTTTTCGATCACCACCCCGCGGCGCGACTGCAGGCCGTGCGGAATCGACAGCCGCAGGATCAGGGTGTTCCTGCCATTCGGGTTGTTTGCAGTGATTTCCGCGAGCACCCGTGCCACCTCGCTGCCGGCCGCGACATAACCGAACAGTGTCTCATCGCCATCCAGCGCCGTCAGTCGGTAACAATCCCATTTTTCCGCATCCGCAAACTCATGACTGTGGAAATTGTCACGCTCCGCATAAACGCGGAAATCCATCGAGCTGCCGGCCGGGCGCTCCCGGGCGAACTCATCCCATGGCATCGGCTGAAAACAAACCTGTGTCTCCCAATCGATGCGCGGCTGGCCGTTCGCGTCGATTTCGATGATCAGATTCACAAGGCGGCCATCGGCCAGCATCACCGAACCCATCCAGAAGTTCCCGCGGTTGTCCACTGTCAGCGGCTGCAGGACCCGCAGCGACTTCATCGGGCTTTGCACCAGCGGATGCCGCGCGTGATACTTCAACATCAGTGGCTTCACCCGCTCCGGATGACGGACGAGCCGGGCGAGCAAATCCACCGAGGAGGAATCGAAGTAAATCCGCAGCGTGTTTTCGATCCGTTCGATGAGTCCGCGGGCTTCGGTCTCCTCAGTCTCCTCGCGGGCCAGTGCGGATTCCGTCTCGCTGCGGATGGAATGGGCCTGCTCCTCGGATTCCCTGAGGTTGGCCAGCGACCACACCGCGGCCGCGACAATCGCCACGCCGATCAGAACAAACCACCCCCATGGGATGGGAAGGCGGCTTGCCGAACTCTCTCCCCATGTCTGCTCGGCGAGATCCGGATTGAAGGCATTCGTCTCAATCAGGGCCTCGATCCCCGGCTGGTGCGTGCGCAATTCCAGCTCTTCGCGGTCCGGCATCTCCAATCGACTCGGCCTTTCCTGTGGCAATTGCGCGCCAAGCCGGACCGGCAACTCCTCCCGCCGCTTGGGCTCGAGTTCGCGATTGTAAAGCCGCACGACTTCGGGCTCCCGCGCGACATCGTCATCCACGGTTCTCAGTTTCACTCGTTTCTCGTCGCGCGCCATTGGCTATGGGCATGAAAGCCGCAAAACTCCATCGACGCAACGCCCGTATCGCCCTAAATCTCCCCCGCCCCACGCCATCATGCCCGCCGCCCCGCGCATTCTCATCGTCACCGCCGCATTTGGCGAGGGCCACAACAGCGCCGCCCGCAACCTGGGCCTCGCGCTCGATGCCGCAGGTGCCGTCACCCGCATCAGCGATCCCTGCATGGCCGGCGCACCACGCCTGACTGCCGCCGTCAACAGCGCCTACCGCATGGTCACCACCCGTTTTCCCGCGCTTTGGGAGCGGATTTACCGCTCGACCGACCGCTGCGACTTCAGCCGCCGGCGCTCGCCCCTCATGCGCGCGCCCGAGCGGGCCCTTGGGCAGGCGATCGCGGACTTCCGCCCGCAAGCGCTCGTCAGCACCTACCCGCTCTACCCCTATTTCATGCCGCGCATCGGGGTGAAACTTCCCATCTTCACCGTGGTCACCGATTCGATGGAAATCAACGCCGCCTGGCTGCGCGCGCCGTCGGACTTCTGGCTGGTCACCGATCCCGCCACGCGCGACGCGATGACGGCCCGGGGGCTCGATGCCGCCCGCGTGGTGGACAGCGGCTTTCCCGTGCATCCGGTTTTTTCCAAACTCGCGCCGCTCGATGCCGCGGACGCCTGCGATCCCTTCCGCATCCTCTATTTCCCGACCTCCAGGGTGCGGCAGCTCGCAGAACACGCGCGAGCGCTGTTGGATCATGCGCGCCGGCCCCTGCTCACCATCGTGCTCGGCCGCAACGTCCGGCGGCTTTACAAGGCGGCGCTCGAAATCAAGCGCGCCCACCCCGGCCGCGTCCGCATCATCGGCTGGACACACAAGGTGCCGCAACTCCTCAGCCGGCACCATCTCGTGGTCGGCAAGGCCGGCGGGGCCACCGTGCACGAGGCGATCGCCGCCCGCTGCCCGATGCTCATCCACCACCTTGTTCCCGGCCAGGAAGAGGGCAACCTGCGCCTCCTGGAATCCATCGGCGG
Organism: Akkermansiaceae bacterium; assembly: GCA_025457625.1. GTDB lineage: Bacteria > Verrucomicrobiota > Verrucomicrobiia > Verrucomicrobiales > Akkermansiaceae > Luteolibacter. The sequence continues at coordinate 3,433 of JALOUA010000094.1, read as the reverse complement.
CGGCGCGCTCGCAGACACGCCCGCCAATCTTTCCTCCAGACTTGCCGCGTTGTTGGAAAACGACGCCGCCTGCTGGCGCGGCATGAAACAAGCCCTATCCCGCCACAACCGCAGCGCCGGCGCCATCACCGCCGCAACTTTCATTCTCAATCAAATTTCAAATTTCAAATCTCAAATCTCAAATCCCCAAAGATGACCTTCCTCTTCGACATCGGCCGCGTCCTGCTCGACTTCGACTTCGAATCATCCTTGTCCCGGCTGCTGCCGCCGGACTGCGCGGATCCGCACGAGCGCCTCTCCAGGCTGCTCGAACGCAAGGACGAGTTCGAGAGCGGCGCGATCGATCCCGACGAATATGTCAACTGGGCGCTCGGCGTGCTCGGCAGCAGCGCCACGCCGGATGAATTCCGCCACGCATGGCAGCGCATCTTCAAACCCAATCAAGCGATGTGGGAAAACGTGCGCAATCTCTCCGCCTCCGGCCACCGCCTCATCCTTTTCTCCAACACCAACGCCATCCACTGCCCGTGGCTGTTCGGCGAATACCCGGAGTTCTCGCTTTTCCATGAGGCCGTGCTCTCGTTCGAGGCCGGTGCCATCAAGCCGCATCCGCCGATCTATCAGCACGCCCTCGACAAACACGCGCTCGTCCCGCGGGAAACCCTCTACATCGACGACCTGCGGGACAATATCGCCACCGGCGTCGAATTCGGCTTCCACTGCCATCAATACCAACTCCGGGACCACGCCGCCTTCGAAAACTGGCTCTCGTCCTTCCCGATCTGAAATCTCCAATCTCCCATCTCCCATGTCTCTTCTGATCATCGCCGGCCGCAGCTTCAACTCGCGCCTCTTTCTCGGCACCGGGAAGTTCCCCTCCAACGAGTCGATGCGCGACGCGCTCGCCGCCAGCGGCACGGAAATCGTCACCGTCGCCCTGCGCCGCGCCGACCTAACAGGAAAACATGATCCCTACGCCAACATCCTCGACTTCATCGATCCGCAGAAATACCTCATCCTGCCCAACACCAGCGGCGCGATGAACGCGGAGGAAGCCGTGCGCCTCGCCCGTCTCGCCGCCGCCGCCGGCCTGCCAAAGTGGGTGAAACTCGAAATCCACCCCGATCCCACCTACCTGCTGCCCGATCCCATCGAGACACTCAAGGCCGCCGAAATCCTCGTGAAAGAGGGTTTCACCGTGCTGCCTTACATCAATGCCGATCCCGTGCTCGCCAAGCGCCTGCAGGAAGCCGGCACCGCCACTGTCATGCCGCTCGGCGCACCCATCGGCTCCAACAAAGGCCTCGCCACCCGCGATCAGATCCGCATCATCATCGACCAGGCCATCGTGCCCGTCGTCGTCGACGCCGGCATCGGCGCGCCCAGCCACGCCGCCGAGGCCATGGAACTCGGTGCCGACGCCGTGCTCGTCAACACCGCCATCGCCATCGCCGCCGATCCCGTCCGCATGGCCGCCGCCTTCCGACAAGCCGTGCAAGCCGGCCGCGAAGCCTTCGAACTCGGCCTGCCCGAAGCCCTCGACCATGCCAGCGCCACCAGCCCGCTCACCGGGTTTCTCGGGTGAACTGTAGCGTCGGTCTGTGACCGTCGCTAACTACCCGGAGGGCGAGATGCGAGAGAACATTCAAAGAAGAGGCTTCGCGCCATCCCATTTGCATCGACGGTCACAGACCGCCGCCACAAGCGGTCCATTTGCGAATTCTAGCGTCAGGGGAAATTGCTGGCGATCATGGGCTTTCGGGCGGATTTCCGCCGATGGCGATTCCCATGCGAAACCTCCTCACCGGCCGCATGAGGTTTTCCCCGGAAGCCATCGCCGAACTGACGGCGGAGAGCTCGCTTTAACCCATTGGGTTAAAATAAAGTTTGCGCGGTTTGGATTCCCGTGGCACTTCTTGGTCCGAGCCGCCGATCCATGGTCATCCATTTCCGAAACGCCAAACTGGAAAAAACGTTCGCCTCGGAAAAGGAGCTGACCCGGACCTACGGCCCGGACCAGGCCAAGACGCTGGTTCTGCGCATTTCCCAACTGCGCTCCGCCCGGTGTTTGGCCGATCTTCTCCTGATCCCGCCGCTCCGCGCCCACGAATTGGGAGCGGACCGGAAAGGTCAGATTTCCCTGCATCTCCGCCAACCCTACCGCCTGATTCTCGTCCCCGCCCATATTCCACCACCGACCAAGCCTGACGGCGGCCTCGATTGGCAGAACGTGACGGAGGTCACCATCACGGAAGTGGTGGACTACCACTAAAACCCCGATCCCCGATATGAACGCATCCTTCAATCCCGATTACGCCTCCCCGCCGGGCGACATGCTGGCGGAAACCATCGAATACCTGGGAATCACCCAAACCGAACTCGCCCGCCGCATGGGTCGGCCGATCAAGACCATCAATGAAATCATCCAAGCCAGGAGCGCGGTCACCGCGGACACGGCGCTGGAACTCGAACGCGTCCTCGGTGTGCCCGCGCACCTGTGGATGAACATGGAGGCCAACTACCGCGAGCACTTGGCCCGCAAACGGGCTGCCGAGAAACTCGAGGTGAACGAAGAGTGGCTTGGCAGCCTGCCCGTTTCATCCATGCAGAGGGCCGGATGGATACCCAGGACCAAGGACAAACGGGAATTGATGGCGGCCATCCTGTCGTTTTTCGGCTGCGCGTCAGTCGCAAGCTGGACCGAGATCTGGATGAACCCCAAGGTTGCCTATCGAAAATCGCCGAAGCTGGAGAGCAAGTCGGAGTGTGTGGCCGCCTGGTTGCGCAAGGCGGAGTTGGAAGCGTGGAGTCAGTCTTGCGCGCCTTTTGATTCTGCGCGGTTTGGAGCGGCGTTGAAAGAATTACGAAAGGCGACGAAATTGCCTCCAAAAGACTGGGTGGGCGCGATCCGCGAGGCCTGCAACGCCTGCGGTGTGGCCTACGTGCTTTTGCCCGGATTTCCCGGAATCCCGGTGAGCGGTGCCACCCGGCAACTCAACGAGGACCGGATGCTGATCGTTCAGACCGGCCGCTACAGGGACGACGGACATTTCTGGTTCACTTTCTTCCATGAGGCAAGGCACGTCCTTCAGGGCAAGCTGCGGAAGGACTGGCAGATGGAATACGAGGGCAACGAAGACGAGTTGGAGGCGGATGCCAATCGCTTCGCTCGCGAATTTCTCATTCCCTCGGAAAAGATCATCGAGGCAAGGCGGCAACATGGTGGCAAGATGCCGGTGGAAGCCGGAAAGGCATTGGCGGCCGACCTCGGGATTTCCCCAGGAATTGTGGCTGGACGCCTTCACCACGATGGCATTTGGCCGCGATTCACGGGAAACAGTTTGAAAGTGTCATACCAAATCGGGGAGCTGCTTTCCACCGGAGTGAGGGTATGATTGGGGTCCGTTAGGAACAATACCATACGGCCGCCTTC
>JALOUA010000093.1 GCA_025457625.1 Akkermansiaceae bacterium | reverse complement strand
CGATCAACTCCACCGAGCGCCTCCGGCGCAGCTCCGATCGTTGGATCGCCCGCAGCACCTCCAGCCCGCCGAGCACGCCCACCGTGCCGTCGTAGGCACCGGCGTTCGGGATGGCGTCGATGTGCGATCCGGTCGCCACGGCAGCGAGCGAGGGATCGGTGCCCGGCAGCGTGATGAAAAGGTTTCCCGCCGCATCGGCCCGCGTGGCGAGCCCCGCGGCATTCGCTTTCCCTAACAGCCAGCGGCGGGCCAGCAGATCCTCCGGGGAAAACAGAACGCGGGTCACCGCCGGCGCCGGATGCGAGGAGATGCGCGCCAGCTCGGCGAGTTCGCCAAGCAAACGGTCGGCATCAATGGAAATTGGCGGGTTCACGGGATGCGGTGGATGTCCTTGTAATAGAGGTAAGATGCGGGGGCATCGCCGATGGCGGCGAACCACTGCGGGCAGTAGGGAGCCATCCAGATCGCGTCTCCGGCCTGCACCGGATAGAAGTTGTCCTCGAGCCGGTAGATGCCGCCGCCCTCCAGCATCAGCAGGCCGTGTTCCATGATGTGGGTTTCCACGAAAGGGAGCGCCGCCCCGGGCTGATAGGTGAAAATGTTCATCGCCAGATCGTAGCGGGGATCGATGGGCAGCAGGGTTTGGAGCAAGGCTCGGGGATTGCCGAGGAACGGCTCTCCGGGAACACCGGAAGCGTGGCCGTGCACCATCGGTGGCGCACCGAGATCGGGATGGGGATCGAAAATTTTCCGGAAGATGGTGATCCGGGTGTCCACATCGCAGCGCAGGCGGAATGATGTCTCAGAGGGAATGAAGATGAAACCCGTGGCGGTCAAGGCAACCATCCCATCCGGCAGCTCGACACCGCATGCGCCGCTTTCCACATAGATCGCGTGCTCGTGCCCGTCTGCGGCCATGTTTGCCGAGCCGCCGGGTGCGAATACGGCGAGGATCTGCGTCAAGTCCGCGCCCATCGCCGGGGAGAGCATGACGTAGGCGGTCGCGTTCACCCAGCCGGGAAACGCCGAAGGCACATGGCCGTCCGGGGCGATCAGGGCGTGACGGGCGGCGACGACGGTGCGGGTGCTTCCAAATGGGTGGTTCATCATGTTTCGGTGTGAGGTGTTAGAAAACGTCCGCGGCTTCCGGCTCCTACCGGAATGCCGCGTGAAAATGTTGTCACCACCCGCCAGCGGGGCGTCATGCCCAGATAGGGGCTGACCGGATGCCGTTGGCGGAGGCTGGCAGCATGGATCAGATCGCCGCCGGGCTCAAGCAACACAAAATCCGCATCCATGCCCGGCGCGATCGCTCCCTTGGATCCGAGCCCGAAGCGCCGCGCCGGAGCCTGCGCGCAACAGGCGGCAAGCCTCGACCAATCCATCCGTTCCAACGCGGGCGCGACCATCAATGGAAACCCGTGCTGGCAGCCGGCGATCCCACCCCATGCCGCGAACACATCCTCGCCCGACTTCATTTCCGGCGGGGCGGGGGAATGGTCGGAGCCGATCGTATCGATCCTCCCGTCGGCCAGCGCCATCCAGAGTTTTTCCACTGCGGCGCGTGGCCTCAGCGGAGGAGCGCACTTTGCCGCGATCCCGATGCGTGCGCCCGCATCCTCATCGAGGAGAAGGTAATGCGGACAGGTTTCCATCGTGACATCCACCCCCATGGCCCGCGCGGCCATCACCGCATCCATGCCCTCAGGACTGCTGACGTGCACGATGTGAACCCGGCAGCCCGTTTCACCGGCGATCTCGCACACCCGCCCGATCGCTTTCTTTTCCGCCGCCGCCGGACGCGATGCAAACCAATCGCGCATCGTTCCCGGCCGGGGCGCAGGATGGATTTTCTGCCATGCCTCGATCACCTCCGGATCCTCGGCATGCACCCCGACCATCAATCCACGTGCCGCGATGCGCTTCATGCCCTCGCGCAACACCCGCGCATCGGCCGCGCGGAATTCATCGATGCCGCTCGGACACAGGAACGCCTTGAAAGCGATGGCTCCCTCGTCGGCCATCCCGTCGATGTGGGGCAGGCTGTCCGGAGTGAGCCCGCCCCACAGCGCGAAATCGACGCAGGATGCCGCCTCACCCCGCACGCGCTTGGCGATGAATGTTTCGCGATCGAGCACCGGCGGATGGGAGTTGAGGGGCATGTCCGCGAAAACCGTCCCGCCGCCCGCCGCCAGCGCCGCCGATCCTGTTTCCATGCCCTCCCAGTCCGCACGGCCCGGATCGTTGAAATGCACGTGCATATCCACCAAGCCGGGAAACATCACCTTGCCGCTCGCATCGATTTCCCGGGCACCGCCCACGTTGGAAAAATCCCCCACCGCCGCGATCCGACCGTCCTCGATGAGGACATCCGAGACTTCCGCCTGATGCGGTTCCACGACCTTTGCGTTGCGTATGATGAGGGTCTCAGCCTTCATGTGCTTGCCGGTTCCATTTCTCAATGCAGGCCGCCGCGGCGCGAACCGCGACCGCTAGATCCTCGCGGGTGATCGACTCATCGGGATGATGGCTCAGCCCGCCGAGGCAGCGGACGAAAAGCATCGCCACCGGTGCCACCTCGGAAAAAACCACCGCATCGTGACCCGCGCCGCTCGAGAGGACTGGCACATCGCCGAGCCCGATCGAATTTGCCGAATCAATCAGCCGCTCCGTCCACTCGGGATCACAGGCCACGGCAGCGCTTTCCTGGACGATCATGAAATCCATCGCCACCTGCCGCCGCCCCGAAATGCTTGCGCAGGCTTCCTTGATCGCCGCCACCGCCTTCTGCCTCGACTCATCATCCGGGTGGCGGATATCGAGGGTGAAACAGGCTTCCCCCGGCACCGCGTTTCCCGCCCCGGGACGGACATCGAGCTTTCCGACGGTGGCCACCAGCGGAGCATTTCCCGCGGCATGGGCCTCGACCGCGAGGACGCACTCGGCGGCGGCAGCCAGCGCATCGCGCCGCAGAGGCATCGGAGTGGTGCCCGCATGTTCGGTGCGGCCGCGCAGCGTCACCCGCCCGCGCGTTTGCCCGCAAATCGAGAACACCACCCCGAGCGGTTGCCCGGTTTCCTCAAGCACGCGCCCCTGTTCGATGTGGATCTCCAGATAGGCGGCGACCTCGCCTTTTCGATACACGATGTCCTGCGCCCCCTCATGCCAGCCCTCGCTGCGTATCGCATCCGCCACGGTCATTCCGTTAGCATCCCTGACCTCCATCAGCGCCGGGCCGAGGGTGCCGGTGCAGGCACGGCTGCCGAGATAGGTCGCATGGAAACGAACACCTTCCTCGTCGGCGAAACCCAGCACATCCACCGGACGTGTGATCGCCTTGCCCTGCGTTGCCATCAGATCCAGCGCCGCCATGGCCGCGATGATTCCCAACGCCCCGTCATAGCGTCCCGCATCGATCACCGTATCGTAGTGGGAACCCAAAACCAGCGGCAACCCGCCCTCCGCGCCGTGCCGCCGTCCGCGCACATTTCCGAGCGCATCATGGCACACGTCCAGTCCGTCCTCGCGCATCCACGCGGAAAGTTTCTCCGCCGCCCGGCGCGATCCTTGGGAAAGAAACACGCGCGTCAATCGGCCGCTTTCATCGCTGATCCCGCCGAGTTCCTGCAAGCGATCCCATGCCTTGCGGATCACGGGATGATCTTTCCCCACGGGTTCCATCAGCTTCCCCGGTAAGTTTGATAGGCCCATGGCGAGCACACCAGCGGCACATGGTAACGCTCGCCGGCCACGACCCGGAACCTGATCGGAACCACCTCCAGAAACGGCGAATCCAAACCGTGTTGCGCGAAATACGCGGCGAGATGAAACTCCAGTTCCCATACCCCGCCACCGTTTGCCGGATCATCCAGCAACGGCGCGCCGGTTCTGCCGTCCGCGTTGAGCACAACATCGGCCACCGCCTCCGCCGCCCCCTGACGCCGCAGCACCACCCGCATTCCCGCCGCCGGACGACCGTGGACGATATCGAGCGCGTGCGTAGTGATCTTTGCCACAGCCTCAGAAGATGCAGGTTATCCCTCGTGGGGCAAGCCCCAAGAGTTGCGTGGTATCTCCTCAGACCGCCATGAGCTGGGTGCTGAGCGACCCCATCAGGGTCGGAAGGATTTCGTCGAGTTCTTCCACCACGATGAACATCCCCGGCACGGTATGCTCATCCAACAGCTCGAGAAGCGGGGAGAAAAAGCGTTTTCCAGAGGCGTCCAGGCGGTTGAAGATCACCACCGGTTTGCCTTCCATGAGCGGGTTTCCCTGTTGTTTGAAAATGAGCAGGGCCAGCAATTCCTGGACGGTGCCGGAGCCTCCGGGAAAGATCACGAAGGCATCGGAGTTCTCGATCATCACCTCCATCCGGGTGTAGATGTCGCCGCGCAGCCAGAAGCTCGACATGCCTTCGGGAAGGCCTTCCAGTTCGATGATGTGGGGCACGTTGGAGCCGCCCGTCCAGCCGCCGGCATCAAAGGCGCCGCGCACCACTTCGCCCATGACCCCGGATTTTCCCGCTCCCGAAACACAACCCAGCCGGTTCTCCGCGAGGATTTTCCCCAACTCATAGCCATCCGCCAGGTAGGCGGGATCCTTGAGGCTGGCGGAGCAGAACACGCACACGTTGCCGGCATGATCCGCAGGCAGCGGGGTTTCGAAGGATTTTCCCCGAATCGATTCGCCCTCATATTCCTTCTTGCGTCCGGCGTCCGGCAACCCGGCTTCGTGCACACGCTCCAGCAAGGGCAGCACGTCCTCGGGCTTTTCCGCCACCAGCAGGAAATCGCGGTGGTTCTGCTTGATCGTCCCCAGTGCGTGCAGGTGCTCCAGCACGGCGAAAAACGGGTTCCACGCGCCGTCATTGTTGAGGATCACCGTCGCCTTGCCCGCGAGGTTCCGGTCGAGCGTCTGGTAGCCCACGAAAATCGACACCGCCTTGAACAAGTCCTCAAGGGTGGCCCCCGGCGTGAAGACGAAGGCGTCGGACTCGATGATTTTCCTCTCGATGTTGGAGAGGGTGATCCGCTGGTCGCCGTTGGAGTTGTAGATGTCCCATCCTCCCGCGCAGAGGTGATAGAGAAGCCACGCGCGGGTGGCGCGGCAGGGATCGTTGGTTCCGCGGACGGTTCCGGAAATTCGTGCGATTGGCATGGAAGCTGATTCAGTGGTGTTTGTGTCGCGGTGAATGCCGCAACAGATTCAGGTAGCATTCGATGTGCCAAAGTGCATGTTTGCGCACCCACGGGAATTTATGGATCCATTTCTCCAAGCCGCCATTGATGAAGCCCGCCTCGGCCTTTCCGAGGGTGGAATCCCGATCGGAAGCGTGATCGTCCACCAGGGGGAGATCATCGGGCGCGGGCACAACCGCCGCATCCAAAGCGGCAGCCCCACGCTCCATGGTGAGATGGATGCGCTTGAGAACGCCGGCCGGCAAGCGGCGGCGGTTTATCGCGAATGCGTGCTCTACACCACGCTCTCGCCATGCAGCATGTGCAGCGGAGCCATCCTGCTTTATGGGATTCCCAAAGTCGTGATCGGCGAGAACCGGACATTTCTCGGCGAGGAGGATCTGTTGCGCTCGCGCGGCGTGGAAATCGAGGTCATCCAAGACCCGGAATGCATCCGCATGATGGAGGAATTCATCGCCGCGCGCCCCGAGCTGTGGAACGAGGACATCGGCGAGTAGCTCACACCCCGGCCAGCGCCTCGTCGAGCACCGCCAGCATGAAATCCGCATCTCCGCGGTGGATGCACATCGGCGGCTTGATCCGCAGGGTGTTCCCCCACAGCCCGCCTTTTCCGATCAGCAAACCGAGCTCCTTGCAGCGCTCGAACACGAACGCGCACTCGTCCCTCGCCGGCTCTTTCGTCGTCCTGTCTTTGACCAGTTCGACACCCAGCATCAGCCCTTTCCCGCGCACTTGTCCGATCAGCGAATGCTTCTCCGACAGCTTTTCAAATCCACTTGTTAGATAAGCGCCGAGATCCAGGCAGTTCGCCTGCAAGCCCTCGTTGTCGATCACGCGCAGCACCGCCCGCCCCTGCGCACAGCTCACCGGATTCCCGCCGAAGGTGTTGAAATGGATCCGGCTCGCCAAAGACCGCGCGATCTCGGGCGTCGTCACCACCGCCGCCAGCGGGCATCCGTTTCCGATCCCCTTCGCCATCGTCACGATGTCCGGGATCACACCCTGCGTTTCGAATCCCCAGTAGTGCGTTCCCGTCCGCCCGAACCCCGCCTGCACCTCGTCCGCGATGCACAACCCTCCCGCCGCACGCGCGTGTTCATAAGCGTGTTTCAGATAGCCATCGGGAAAAACCACGGATCCGCCCACGCCCTGGATCGACTCCGCGATGAACGCAGCGATTTTTCCCGAGGTCGCGAACTGGATCGTCTCCGCCACATCCGCCGCATACTTTTTCCCCGCGTCCGGATCATCCGCGCCAAACGGCCCGCGATACAGATCCGGCATCCGCGCGTGCTGCACCCCGAACGAATGCGGCACGTTGAACTTCCACGTGTGGTGCGAGGTCAGCGCCATCGTCCCGGGGCTGCCGCCATGATAGGCGTTCCGCAAAGCCACCAGGTCGTAGTTGCCGGTGTGAGCCCGCGCCATCAGCACCGCGAGGTCGTTCGCCTCCGATCCCGAATTCACGAAATAACAAACCTTCAGGTCGCCCGGCATCTTGGCGGCGAGCTCCTTCGCATACAGCGCGATCCCCGGATTGAGATATATCGTGGTCGTGTGCTGGATCGTCTCGTTCTGCACCCGCGCCGCCTCCACCACCGCCGGATGGCAATGGCCCACGCTCACCGTCACGATCCCGCCGAAGCCATCGAGATAACGCCGCCCGGTTTCATCGAAAAGATACTGCCCTTTCCCCTCCACGATCATGATCGGCTTCTTGTAGTAGTGGAAAATCGCGGGGCTCAGGTGCTCCTTGCGCATCGCCAGCACCTCATCGGGTGATGGGCCGTCGTAAGGCATCGGCGTGTGATCAAATGGTGGCAGCGTGCTCATGGTGATGTGGGATTAGTGACGGATCGAAACCGGAGAACATTTCCGGAAAAGAAGATAAAGGCCGAACGCCAGCCCGAAGCCGGTGAACCATGCCTGGGGATACAGCATCCTGAAAAACACCGGGACGTTTTCCGCCCATCCCACCTGCGCGAGAAACCCCGGCAGGTTCGGCGCCACCGCCAGCGCGAACGCCGCCAGCGCCGCCCCGCTGAACCCGCCGCTGTAGCGGTAGATCCCATCGGCCCGGTACAGATCCACCACCTCGAGGTGCTTCCGCCGCAGCACGAAATAATCCGCGATCATGATCCCCGCGATCGGCCCTAACAGCGCGCTGTAGCCGATCAGCCACGTGAAAATATACCCGCTCGGATCCGCCAGCAGTTTCCATGGCATCATCACCACCCCGATCCCCGCGGTGATCAGGCCACCCGTCCGGAAACTGATCCGCCTCGGCGCGAGATTGGAAAAATCATTCGCCGGCGACACCACGTTCGCCGCGATGTTGGTGGACAAGGTCGCCACCGCCAGCGCGACGAGCGCCACGCAGGAGATCGCCTTGCTCTCGAAGCGGTTGATCACCTCCACCGGATCCCAGATCGCCTCGCCGAAAACCACCACCGTCGCGCTCGTCACCACGATCCCGATGAACGAATAAAACGCCATCGTCGGCGGCAATCCCAGCGCCTGCCCCACCACCTGCGCCCGCTGCGATTGCGCGTATCTCGAAAAATCCGGGATGTTCAGCGAGAGCGTTGACCAGAAACCGACCATCGCCGTCAGTCCCGCGCCGAACGCCGCCCAGAACGCACCCGCCGTGGCGAATCCGGACGGCTTCGCGAAGATCGGCCCGAACCCGTCCGCTTTCATCACCGCCCACACCAGCAGCACGACCCCCACCCCTAACAGAAACGGAGCGCTCAGCACTTCCAGCCACTTGATCGATTCCATCCCGCGCCAGATGAACACCACGTTCACCGCCCAGAACGCCAGGAAACACGAGAACTGCGACCCGCTGATGCCCAACCAGGGGATGGGTTCGCCCGCTTGAAAACCGGTCATCATCGCCAGCGTCGAGTGGATCGCCGCGCCGCCGATCCATGTCTGGATGCCAAACCATCCGCACGCCACCACCCCGCGCATCAACGCCGCGATGTTCGCCCCCTGGATACCAAAACTCGCCCGCAGCAGCACCGGAAACGGAATGCCATACGCCGTGCCCGGATGGGCGTTGAGCGTCATCGGGATCAGCACGATCAGGTTTCCCAGAAACACCGTGAGCAACGCCTGCCACCACGACATGCCCGCGCCGATCAGCCCGCTGGCCAGGCTGTAGGTCGGGATGCAAACCGCCATCCCCACCCACAGCGCCGCGATGTTTCCCATCGACCACGTCCGCTTCTCCGGCGGCACCGGCGCGAGGTCGTCGTTGATCAGGCTCACGTCCGCCCCGTTCATACGCTGCGATGCAAAAAGGTTCCCCATCCGCGCACACCCGCCCACTCGCCGCCGCGCACCATCACCTTGCCCCGCACCGTCACGACCTCGGCGCGGCCGTGATGCTGATAGCCTTCAAACGCCGAGTAATCCGTCGCCATCGAATGGGTCTTTTGGGAAATGACCCCCGACCACTCCGGATCCCACACCACCAGATCCGCGTCGCTGCCGACCTGGATCGTCCCTTTCCTCGGATAGAGTCCGAAAATTTCCGCCGCCTTGGTGCTCGCGCAGCGGACGAAGGTCGGCAGGTCGATGCGGCCGGTGCGGACACCCTCGTTGTAAAGCAACTTCACCCGCTCCTCGATGCTCGGAATGCCGTTGGGGATCATCGTGAAATTCCCGGCCTTGCCGGTCGGCTTCAGATCCGCGCCCACGCACTTTTCCGCAGCGGGATGACCCATGCGCTTCTGCGTTTCGAAATCGAACGGCGCGTGATCCGTCCCCACCGTATCGATCGTCCCGTCGGCCAGGCATTTCCATAGGAAATCGCCATGCTCCTTCGAGCGGATCGGCGGACTCATGACATATTTCGCGCCCTCGAAATCCGGCCGCTCCGCATACGAACTGTCGAGCGCCAGATACGGCGCCACCGTCTCGATCCATGCCGTCACCCCGCGCCGGCGCGCCGCGACGACCGCCTCCACCGCGGGGATGCAGCTCGTGTGCACGACATAAACCTCCGCCCCGGTGATTTCGGCGAACGTCATCAGGTGATGGCAGCCCTCCGCCTCCACCGTCACCGGCCGCGACGGCTCGTGCCACTCCGGCCCGGTCTTGCCGCCGGCCACCAGCTTCTTCTGCAGCTCCGCCACCAGATCGGCGTTCTCGCAATGCGCCGTCACCACCACCCCCAGCTCCTTGGCCAACGCCAAGGTCTGATAGAGCTCGGCATCCTCGATCCCGAACGCGCCCTTGTAGGCCAGGAAGACCTTGAAGGAAGTGATCCCTTCTTCGGCCACGATCCCGCGCAACGCCTCCGCCGTCCCCTCATCGAACCGCGTCACGCCCATGTGAAACGTGTAGTCGCACGAGGAAATCCCCGCCGCCTTGCTTTTCCACAAGCGGATCGCCTCCCGCGGATCATCCGCCCGCGAAGGGCAGCACATCTCGATCAGGGTCGTCGTCCCGCCCATCAGCGCCGCCTTGCTTCCGCTGGCGTAATCGTCCTTCGAAAACGTCCCCATGAACGGCAGATAAATGTGCACATGCGGATCAATGAAACCCGGAAACACCAGCTTGCCCGTCGCATCGATCACCTCGGCGTCCGCCGGTGCTGTCAGGCCAACCCCGACCGCCTCGATCAACCCATCACGACACAAAACATCCCCGACAAATGAGGCATCACCCGTCACCACCGTCCCGTTCTTTATCAATAGTATCATCAGTCTCTTGAATCCGTGTTCATCCGCGTTCATCCGTGGTTGGAACTTCTTCAACCCTCACTTCGCCCAAATCTCCCCATCGCCGAAACTGAACCACCGCGTCGTGGTCGTCTTGCGCTGGGTGTAGAATTCCACGCCCTCCTTGCCCTGGATGTGCAGGTCGCCGAAAAACGAATCGTTCCACCCCGTGAACGGGAAATACGCCAGCGGTGCGGGCACCCCGACGTTGATCCCCACCATCCCCGCGCTGACGTTGCGCCGGAACTCGCGCGCCGCCTTGCCGGAGTTCGTGAAAATCGCCGCGCCGTTTCCGAATGCCTGCCGGTTGGCCATCGCCACCGCCTCCGCGAGCGTCTTCGCGCGCATCACCGCCAGCACCGGACCGAATACCTCCGTGCCCATCAGCGGATTGCCCTCCTCCACGCGGTCGATCAGCGTCGGACCGAGGAAAAAGCCTTCCGGCGCCTCGTCCACCTTCAGCTTGCGCCCGTCTGTTAGAACCTTCGCCCCGCCGTGCTCGCCCGCGTCGATCAGCCCCGCCACCCGCGCCCGGTGCTCGGCGGAAATCACCGCGCCCATGTCCGGCTGCGACGCGCGGACATCCGTCGGCCCCACTTTCATCGAGGCCACCAGATCCGCCAGCGCGGGCAACAGCCGCTCGCCCGCCTCGCCCACCGCCACCGCCGTCGATCCCGCCATGCAGCGTTCGCCGGCGCAACCGAACGCGCCGTCCTTCACCGCCTCCGCCGTCCGCTCGCCGCCTGCACGCGCTTGCCGTTCAAAGTCCCTTTCCGGTGGATCTCACGCGCCACCGGCGTCGATCCCACGAACGAAATCGCCTTCACATCGGGATGCTCCAACAACGCATCCACCGCCTCCCGCCCGCCATGGACGATGTTCATCACGCCGGGCGGCAATCCCGCCTTCTCCAGAATCTCCGTGATCCGCTGCATCGTCAGCGGCACCTTTTCGCTCGGCTTCAAAACAAAGGTATTCCCGCAGGCGATCGCCAGCGGCCACATCCACATCGGGACGAGGGCGGGGAAATTGAACGGGCAGATCCCCGCGACCACGCCCAGCGGATGGCGGTCC
>JALOUA010000092.1 GCA_025457625.1 Akkermansiaceae bacterium | reverse complement strand
TCCTTAAGTTAGCGCCATTCGGGTCAGTCCTTGGATTTCAATATCCAATACTGTTAGATTGCCCGAAATCACGACAGATGCCAGCCATCAAGCTTTTGCACAAAAAGCTCCAAGCATTTTATCAGAAACTTGCTTGCGGGTGCCGGAATCGGGCACCCACACCCCCGCCACCACCGGATTCAAAACTTCTTTTCGCGGGCCTCCGGTCCGGCCAGCGGCTTTTTGCACGCCGCTCCCGTGGAAGAGGAGGAACATTGACGGGTTCTAACCGTCGATTCCGTTCACGGGCTGCGGAGCGCCTTTCCGGACATGTCGGCCATAGACCCACTCGAAAACGGGTGTGGCCATCAGGGTGGTGACGATGGCCATGACGACGAGGATGGCGAAGAGTTCGCGGCCGATGATGCCCATCTGCAAGCCGATGTTGATGATGATGAGTTCCATCAACCCGCGGGAGTTCATGAGTGCGCCGACGGCGAGCGAGGTGCGGTTGTCCTCGCCGTGGAGGCGGGCGGCGGCCCAGCAGGCCACGCCCTTGCCGAGGGTGGAGGCGATGAGGACGACGACGGCGATCAGCAGGATCGAGGGATCGAGCATCACGTCGAGCCGGGTGTTGAGTCCGGAGAAGGTGAAGAACATCGGCAGCAGGAAAACCACGGTGAAGGATTCGAGTTTCTCCGTGAGACCCGCGGTGAGCGGGCCGCGCGGCATGGCGATGCCCAGGATGAAACCGCCGAACACCGCGTGGATGCCGATGTGGTCGGTGAACCAGGCGCTCAGACAGAACAGCATGAGGATGACGGCCATCATCGCCGGAGTGACGCGGCCGTCGCGCAGGGTGACGCGGCCAAGACAAGCGAGTCCCTTGCGTCCGAGCGTGAGCATGAATGCGGCATAGAGGACACCGCCGCCAATGGCGGTGATGGCGATGCCCGAGTCGCCGCCGAAGCTGGCGAGCACGACGGCCAGCACGCACCAGGCGGCGGCGTCGTCGATGGCACCTGCGGCGAGCGCGAGCGTGCCGAGCGGGGTGCCGGCCAGCCCGCGCTCGTGAATGATGCGGGCGAGCATCGGGAATGCGGTGATGGCGATGGCCGCGCCGAGGAACAGGGCGGCCTCGTGCAGCCGCGTGCTTTCCGCAAACAAGCCCGGCACCTTGATCAGCCAGGGGGCGAGCAAGGCCCCGAGCGCAAACGGTGCGACCATGCCCGCCACCGAGACACTGGCGGCGCTGCGCGCCCGCTCGCGGAACAGCCCGGTGCGGAATTCCATGCCCACCAGGAACATGTAAAGTCCCACTCCGAGCTGGGAGCCGATGTAGAGCATGCCGCGGGTTTCCGTGGTGAACAAGCGGGCGCCGGTCTCGGGAAACAACAGGCCCAGCAGCGACGGACCTAACAAAACACCGGCGATCATTTCCCCCACCACCTGCGGCTGGCCGATGCGCCGCGCGAGCCAGCCCACGATCCGGCAGGCGGCCAGAATCACCGCCATTTGCAGGAAAAACGAAGCCGCGAGCGCTTGCATGCGCCGGATGACTAGCGGGTTTGAAGGACGCCGCAACGCCGAATGTCGGCCATGGCCTGGGGAGACCCGATTCGGATTTTTCACCGCAAAGCCGCAAAGGTCGCCCAGAAACGCCAAGGGGATCGGGGAACGGTCGGCAAGCCGATCTGCGGTGCTGTGTTTCACCGAAATTTTTCTCTGCGACCCTTTGCGGCTTTGCGGCAGATCCAATGTTTTCCGATGCGTCGGCCCCGCGGAAGTCCGGCGTGCCGCAGGGATCAAAACCGGCCATGTCATAAAAACCCGACAATCAGAGGAAATTTAATTTCATCCCTGAAGCGAATTGTGCTAAGGAAACCGCCGTGCGTTTTCTCAGCTGGTTTCTGCCGATATCGATTCTGGGCCTGGTTTGCCTCCAGTGCATGCCGGTCGGTCCGCCTGTCGGTGGCCGCGAGCGGATGTATACCTCGGTCAACACCTCGGGCGGTTCCACGGGAAACCGCGGCAAGGTTCCGATGTCGCGCATGTTCCGCGAGGTGAATCTGGACGTGGACATGGTTCCGCGCGGCAGGCATGGCCGCAAGGTGATCCGGCCGATGAGCCCGCGCTACATCACCATCCACTCGACGCAGAACTACACGGCCGACGCGCGCAAGCACTCGCAGGCGCTCAAGAACGGCGCGCTGCGATCGCCCAAAACGCGCTACGGCAACCGCATCGGCTACCTCATCTGGCACTTCACCGTGGATGACAAGGTGGCCATCCAGCACATGCCCACCAGCGAGCAGGGCGAACACGCGGACTTCCACGGTCCCGGCAACCGGCTCTCGATCGGCATCGAAATGTGCGAGCACCGCGGCAGCAACAAGCGCGCGACCATCGAGCGCACCGCCAAGCTCACCGCGATCCTGATGAAGAAGCACAACATCCCGCTGCGGCAGGTGGTTCCGCACTATCACTGGCCGCGTGCGGGGAAGCGTCCGCCTAACAAGAACTGCCCGCACTTCCTAATGGATAACGGCAGGCCGGGCAAGAAGTGGAGCTGGTTCCTCAGCCGGGTGAACGATTATTATCAACGGCTGGAGTGATGGCGGCGCCTTCCGGGGATTTCGGCAGTCCGGGCAATCGTGACGTCGTGCTGGAGCCCGCCGTGCATTATGTCTGCCAGCGTTGCACGAACTGCTGCAAGTGGCCGGGCGACGTGCGCGTCGAAGAGGATGAAATCGCGCCCATCGCCGCGTTTCTCGGATTGTCGGAAGCGGAGTTCATCGGGCAATACACGCGCCTGCGTTCGAACCGCATGGGACTGTCGCTGATCGAAAAGCAAAACCACGAGTGCGTGATGCTCGATGGCAATGCCTGCCGGATTCATCCGGTGAAGCCCGCGCAGTGCGCCGGGTTTCCCAACAAGTGGAACTTCCCCGGCTGGCGCGAGGTTTGCGAGGCGGTGCCGGTCGCCGCACTCAACCTTACCTCCAAAGTTCAACGGTGAATTCGAGCATGTGATACCGCTGAAACACTGAGAACCACTGAAGTAACTGAAATTTTTTAATAGCTATTCAGCTACGGCATCCAATCCCAACGGGATTGCGTATCCCAGCCCAGGGTTGTTCCGCAAAGCGGGGCTACCCTGGGATGGATGACCAAATGATTCCGCAACTCCAACGGAGTTGTGCAGGGCGGGTGAGCGGAGTCCAACACTACACAACCCCGTTGGGGTTGTATGATTTGGCGGTTACCCAACCCAAGGTAGCCCCGCCATGCGGGACAACCTTGGGCTATGATGCGGAATCCCGTTGGGATTCAAGATTCCACCGTCACAGATACTTTTTTAAATGGATGATGGACGAACCTTTCCCTGCTTGACGGGGGGCTCGGTGAACTCAGAGGTAATCCGTGTTTCAGTGGTTTTCCGACAGGTGTTCCCGAATCAACTTCCGAATCCGGAATCACAACGCCTCCGCCATCGCCAGCACATCCGCGAACGGCAGATCGCTGAACATGCCGAAGGCCGCGTGGCGGCCGAGCCGGGCGCGCGTGCTGGCGGGACTGCTCATGCCGCAGAGGAAACGCGCGAGCTGGCGCGGCGTGGCGAGTTCGCCGTGGTTTTCCCTGACAAGCGCGCAGGCGGACCGCCACTCGCCGTCTGTCGGTTTGCGGGCCGCCGGGCGTTTGATGGGGTTGGCGGGCAGGCCGCGGCAGCGGTCGCAGTGGCCGCAGGGGGAGGGGAGTGATTCGCCGAAATGCTTCGTGAGATAGCCGGTGAGGCAGCCGCGGTGAGAGGCGATGCCGAGCACTTGATTCAAGCGCGCGAGGTCGGCCTGCTCCCGGCGTTGGAAGATTTGCGCGTAATGATCCGCCAAGTCGTGGAGCTTGCCGGGGTCCTTTTTCATGCGATAGCCCTGGCGCACTCCGGAAAGTGAGAGAACCGCGTCGCCCGCCGCTTCGAGCGCGCCGAGTGTGGCGACGATTTTCGCGCGCGGGACACCGAGTTCATGCGCCAGCGCGGTGGGTTCGAAGCCCAGCCACGCGCGGCCGGGTTTGCCATGCTCTAACAATTTTGCGGTGAAGCTCCTGTGGTTCTTCGCCAGGCCGGCCAGCAATTGTTCCGTGCCTCGCAGCAGCTTGAGCCGGTAGTTGCCATAAAAGCTGCCGGTGGCTTCGAGGATGCCGTCGGTTTCCAGATAGGCGAGCAGCGTGGAGATTACCGAAGTCCGGATGTCGCAGGTGACTGAGAGATCATACACGGAGACATCAAACGTGTCGCCGAGCCTCAGCACGCGGTCGATGAGATTGCCCAAGGCGCGCGGCGAAGGCGTGTCCGAGTAGATGAAATTCTCCAGCACCGTGAGGTCGTCGCCGCAGGCGAGCATCTCGCACACGGCGGGCAGGCCGTCGCGTCCGGCGCGGCCGATCTCCTGGGTGTGGTTTTCCAGGCTCTTGGGCAGGTTGTAATGAATCACGCCGCGGATGTCCGCCTTGTCGATGCCCATGCCGAATGCGATCGTCGCCACGATCACGCGCGTTTCCCCGGCCATGAACGCGCTCTGCGCGCCGGCGCGGAAGTCATCGGGCAAACCGGCGTGATAGGCGCGCGCGGAGACGCCCTGCTTTGCGAGAAACGTGGCGACCTCCTCGGCGGTTTCCTGGCGCGTGACGTAAACGACCGCCGCGCCGTCGATGAGTGCGAGCCTGTCTAACAAAATGGCCTTGCGTTCAGCCGCCTCGCACGGCGTGACGCGCAGGTCGAGGTTCGGCCGGTGGAAACTCAGTTGGATGTGGTCGGCGGCGGCGATGCGGAAATGGCGGCGGATTTCCCGCGCCACTTTGGGCGTGGCGGTGGCGGTGAGGGCGAGCACGCGCGTGATTTTCAGCGAGCGGCAGAACTTCGCGAGTTTCAGGTAGTCCGGCCTGAAGTTGTGTCCCCATTCGGAAATGCAATGGGCTTCATCGATGGCCACCATCGCGATGTCGAGTTGTTTGACGCGCTTGCGGAACGCCTCGTTGGCCAGCCGCTCGGGGGCGATGTAGAGCAGCTTGATGGCCCCGGTTTCGAGTTTTTCGTACAGTCCGCGCAACTCGTCCGCGCCGAGGGTGGAATCCAGGCGCGCGGCGGCGACGCCTTTTGCGGTGAGCGCGTCCACCTGGTCCTTCATCAGCGCGATCAGCGGGGAAATGACCAGTGTGAGACCGTCCAGCAGCAGTGCGGGGAGTTGGTAACACAGCGACTTGCCGCCGCCGGTGGGGAACACCGCCAGCGCCGGCCGGCCGTCGAGCAAGGCGCGGATCACCGGCTCCTGCCCCGCGCGCAAGGCATCGAATCCAAAGTGCTCGCGGAGCGTTTGCAGCATGGCTGCAGGCATCCTGCGGAGCGGGCGCAAGCACGGCAAGCCCCGGGGGACCCTTTCCCGCAAGGAACCCCAACCCGCGCTTGAGGCTTGGCATTCCCGCGCCATGGTTCACAAAGAAGCCATGTTCAGCACCAGCAAGCTCACCCCGGAACAAATCGCCGCCCTCAAGCAACGTGCCGCAGAAGGCGCCTCCATGTCCGATCTCCAGCGCCAGCTCAAGGAGGAGTTCGGCCACACGCTCACCTACATGGACACGCGTTTTCTGATTCTGGACCTCGGCATCGAGTTGATCGAGGAACCCAAGCCTGCGGAGAAAAAAGAGGAGGAGAAACCCGCGCCCGAGCCCACCGGAACCGTCGTGGTGACGATGGACACGCTCACGCTGCCCGGCGCGCTGGTGAGCGGCAAAGTCACCTTCAGTGATGGCGAGACGGCCATCTGGATGCTTGATCAGACGGGCCGCCCCGGCCTGGATCCCGACACTCCGGGCTACCGCCCGAGCCAGGAGGACATCATGGAATTCCAGGTCCAGCTCCGCGGCCTGCTGCAGAAGAGCGGTTTCTAACAGGAGATTGCCGGAATCATGGACGATCCCCGCTACCGCAAGCAGCCGCTTCCCGCGGCCTTGAACGTGCGGAGGAAGGGCCGGAGGAGCGGGAAGCTCTGGCTGGCCGGTTTGGCGCTGATTCCAACGGTGTGGTTCGTGGCCAGCCGGCTGGATTGGCGGATCGCAGCGCCGCCGGTGGCGGTTGTTCCGCCATCGCCGGTGCCCGGATTGGAGACGAAACTCGCGGAAACGCGGGTTGAGACGGCGCTGGCCAAGCTGGAACAGAACCGCCCGGACGAGGCGCTTGCGCTGCTGGTGTCCGCGCTGCGCGACGATCCGCGGGCGGCGGACGCGCGGGAACTGGCGGAGCGCATCCTGCGCGGGACGACATGGCATTTTCCCGTGTTGGAGCTGCAGCATCCCGCGCCGGTGGAACGCATCGCGACGGTCGCGCCATCGGCGTTGTGGGTGGCGCTGGCAGGGGAATTTCCGACGCTGGTGCGCTGGGACATGGATGACATGCGGACCGGCGGCGTATTGTTTCCGTTAGAGGGCGGGGTGGCGCGCAGTCTGGTGGTGGATCCGACGGGCCGCCGCCTGGTGATCGAGCGCGCCGGGGTCCTGCTGTTGTGCGACGCGCAAACACTCAAGCCGCTGCGCGACCTCGGCAAGCTGCCTCAGGACGCCACGCCCTCGTCCGTGATCGTTTTCTCCGCCGATGGCTTGCTGATGGCACATCCGGTGCTCACCGATGCACCACGGCCGTCGTGGGTTTGGCGGCTTCGCGACACCGCTTCCGGTGAAATCCTGCGCAGTTCGGACCCGCTTGCCGCCGATGCGCCGCTGCCTTTATCCGCCCATCTCGGGCGGCACGAGCTGCGAGTGCTGCATGCGGACGGACACATCCTGGAAATCCCTGTTTCGCCGGTGGAACCCGAGCTCTCCACGCCCTCGTCCGCGCCGGTCCGTTTGCTGCACGCCTGCCATGCGGAGGATGGGAAAACGGCGCTGGTTCTCAAGGAGCGCGGGCCGCATGATCCGCCGGAGCTGGTGGTTTTTCCGGAGGGCAAACAGGCCGGTGGCTCGCTTGAAGCCATGGCGTTGCTGGAGCGCTTCCCGTGGTCGCGCCATCCGGGAATCTGGACCGGCCTGCTGCGTGACGTGGCGGGCGCGCCGATTTATGTGGATGGCGCCGGGCTGGGCTTCGTCCGGGAAAACACCGCTCCGGTATTCGCTCCATCCGCCATCACCGCCGTTGCCGCGATGGATCCGCTTTGCATGATCGGTTGCGAGGATGGGATGCTGTGGTTCCAACGCCGCATGCCGCTGCCAGCCGCCCACGAGTCATCGGCCGCAGCCCCCGATGCCGACGAGGCGGCCGTCGCCGCATTCGGTAATCTAACAGCCTCACTCGCCGCGGTGGTTCACGAGGAGGCGGATCGGCGTTTCCTGATGGTCGATGCCGCGGAGCGCCGCCGCCGATTCGGGGCCTGCGACTTCAGTGCGCTGCGGCGGATTTTCCCCTCACTCGACTTCCAGCCGCTCGTTGCCGCCGTGGCGGAAACTCATCTGCGCGCGCCCTCGCCCGATGCGCTCAAGCCGCTGCTGGAGCGCCTCGCCCGCGCGAATCCCGCACATGATGTGGCTCCCGCCGCCGCGAAGCTGCAGCGTGCCCTCGCAGCGGCGGATCCCGCGTTGATCCGCGAGAGCCTCGCCGCCGCGGAGAATGTTCCGCCGCTGCTGCGCAAGCTCGCGGAATCGCGCATTGCCTGGCTGGAGGATCGCCGCGGCGATGCCATGGAGGCGTGGCCGGATGAGTTTCCCGATCTCGCCCAGGTCCGCCTGAGGGAGGATTGGGACGGCTGGGAGCAGGTGGACTTCCGCGGAGCGCTTGAAGCATTCCAGAACGACATGCGCGGCGAGCTCGCCAAGCTGGAACTGCCGACGGATCACGACGCGGAGCAGCGCAAAGCCTTGTTGGACCGGCTCAACGATCCGGAAACCCTGCATGCGGTGGGCCGGCGCAGGTTGGCGCGCGCCAGTCTGGATGCGGCACTCGTTTTTTCCCAAATCCCCACCGAGGCCGAGGCCGCGCTCGGGCTTGCAGCGATCGCCCGCACCCATGGCGCCGCACCCGAGGCCTGCCTCCGCGCCGAGGCCCGCGCGTTCTCGCTGCTGGGCGATCACACCAAGGCGCACGACCGCTGGATCCTGCTGCTCACCGAATACCCGGTGACGACCCACCAGCCCGCCGACTATGCGGATGCCGCCTACACCGCGTTTGAAATCGCGGACCCGCGGCAGGCGATGGAGATTCTGACCACCGGATTGCAGCGTTTTCCGGAAAACGCGGACTTCGCCTTGCGCGCCGGCTGGATCGCGTTGCTGACCGGCAATCCCGAACGCGCCTATGGTTTCCTGCTCGCCGGCCGCCGCACCGGCTTCGCCGCGGAGAGTCTCGAACAGGCCACCGTGCTGCTGACCATCGCCGCCGCCCAGTCGGGCCTGGCGGATGACGCCAACGCCTTGTTCGAGGAACTCATCGCGCTCAATCCCGCGTGGCGGGAGCCGAAAACCATCGAGGATCTCGGCTGGCCGGATGAATTGAAAGCCACGCTGCGGCAGCTCACGTGGTGATATCATCTAACGGCTGCCCGGCGTCCTCGGCATGGCGTGGAACGAACCGTTTTCACAAGCCCTGACGAATCCCTCGGCGTATCCCTTGAGCTGGTCCCAGCACTCGCGGATTTCATCGGCTTCCTCGGCCGTCACCGAGTGGTCGGTGGCGGCGTCGGAAATTTTGGCCAGTAGGCTGGAGAACCTGCCGATGATTTCCTGGGTCGCGGGCAGGACATGATCGACTTTCCGCCCGCCCAGATCCGGATCGTGCACGAAGTGCCCGCCTTGGCGGCGGCACAACCAATCGATGATGCCCATGTCCCCGCTGAGTTCGATGATTTGGACGAGGCGGTCGAGCGGGTTGCGGCTGCCGGTGCCGTTTTCGCCGGGTTTTTCCGTCCATTTGTAGACCAATGAGAGCGACACGCCCAGTTCCGCGGCCACCGCCTTGGGGGTGGTCTTCTGCAGCGCGCGTCTCAGCACATCGTGACTTTCCATGGCGCGAGAATGACAAACCCGCGTCCGCCCGCAAGCCGCAATCCGGAAGGGTAGGGACCGGCCTCCGGACGGTCCGCGCGAATGAAAAGCGAATGACCGCCCATCGGCGGATTTCAAACCCGCTCATGCGCATATCCATTGCTCACCCATTCACCGGACCGCCCGGAGGCCGGTCCCTGCCATTGCAATACAAGCGCTTGTAAAAATCCCCGCTTCTTGATTGCCGAGCGGGAGGCGATTTTCCATCTTCCACGTCCGCCATGGCTGTCCAGACACCCGTTTCACCCGCACCCCAGAAAACCCCGGCGCTCCAGGATGGCGCGACCGCCGTCGATGACGTGACCCGCGCGCTGCCGCATGCGCTCGGCCCGGAGAAAAGCCTGCTTTCGTCGATGTTGCAGGATCCGCAGGAATACATCGGCACGGCCATCGAGGAGAAGCTCACCGCCGGGCATTTCTATCTTCCCGCCCACAGCACTCTGTTCGGTTTCCTCGTGAAACTCTTCGAGGAGGGTCAGGAGGTGGAGCTCGTCTCGCTGGTGCAGCGGCTGCTCGACAAGGGCCTGCTCGAGCGGGTCGGGGGTGCCGCGGCGGTCACCGATCTCTACACCTACGCGCCCAGCCCCGGACACTTCCGCCATCATCTGCAGCACGTGAAGGACAAGTTCGTGCTGCGTTCCATCATCCAGCATTCCAACGAGGCGATCGCGGATGCCTACGACGCGCCCGACGAGGTGGCCACGCTGCTCGACACGGTGGAGGCCAGAATCCTCGCCATCCGCGAAGGTTCGGAAAACATCAAGGCACCCACCATCAAGGATTCGGTGGAGGAGGTTTTCCTGCAGTTCCAGAAACTGATATCCGGCGAGAAGGGCGCGCAGGGCATCAGCACCGGATTCGATGAGCTGGACCGCATGAGCGGCGGACTCAAGGAGGGGGAAATGTTCGTCGTCGCGGCGCGGCCATCGATGGGCAAGACCTCGCTGATGATGAACATGGTCGAGCACATGTGTCTCGATCTGGAAAAACCCGGCATGGTTTTCTCCTGTGAAATGAGCGCCCAGCAGCTCGTCCAGCGCCTGGTGTTCTCACGCGCCAAGTTCGCGCTCAGCCAGCTTTCGCGCGGCTACACGCCCAACAAGGGCGACCTCCAGCGCATCCAGCGCTCGTGTTATGAGACCGCATCGTCCAAACTCTTCATCGACGACACGCCGGGCATCACCATCAACGAACTTCGCGCCAAGGCCCGCCGCAAGAAGCGCGACGAGGGCATCGAGTTCATCGCCATCGATTACCTGCAGTTGATGAAATCGCGCACCAAGCAGGCCGAGAACTCGCGCGAGCGCGAGATCGCCGAGATTTCCGCGGGCATCAAGGGCCTGGCCAAGGAGTTGAAGCTGCCCATCATCATCCTCGCCCAGCTCAACCGCGGTCCGGAGAGCCGCACCGGCAAGAGCCTCGGCGTGCCGCGCATGTCCGACCTGCGCGAATCCGGCGCCATCGAGCAGGACGCCGACCTCGTCGGCCTGCTCTACCGCACCGCCTACTATGCGGAGAGCGAGGAGGAAAAGGAGGCCGAAGCCGGCAAGGCGGAACTCGTTCTGGCGAAAAACCGCAACGGCGAGACCGGCCACATCCCGCTGACGTTCATCGCCGACCTGATGCGCTTTGAAAGCGGCCCGCCGGCCCGCGATGCGGCGGATGCCTGAACGGCAGCATACACAGGCATCTGTGCAATTTATGCCGGCGACCGCCCAGTGCCCCTCGGCTGGGCGCTTACGAAGCAGGCGCTTGTCGA
>JALOUA010000356.1 GCA_025457625.1 Akkermansiaceae bacterium | reverse complement strand
TCGTCTTTCCGCCGGCTGTTGGCGTGGATGGCCCGCGCGATGAGCTCTTTGCCGGTGCCGCTCTCACCGCCGATGAGCACGGTGGAGTCGGTGGGGGCCACTTTTGCAACCATCGCAATCACCTGCCGGATTTTGGGACTATCTCCCACCAGCTGATGCGTCGTGGTGCGCAGAGCCGGTGCCGCGGCTGAAGTCTGGTAGCTGTTCGATGATGGCGCGGACGCGAGGGCCTGCCGGACGACGGCGCGGATTTCATCCGGGGTAAACGGCTTGGGAAGGTAGTCCACGGCGCCGAGCTTCATGACCTCTACGGCGGACGACACGCTGGAATAGCCGGTCATCACAATGACCGGCATCCGCGGGTTGAGTTCCTTGGCCCGCCGCAAGACTTCCATCCCGCCGAGCCGGCTCATCTTCAAATCCGTGAGCACCGCATCAAATGCCTCGGCTGCCAGCAGGCTCAGCGCCTCCTCGCCGTTCAGTGCCGAACGCACGCGGATACCGACCTTGGAAAGGATTTTTTCCACCGAGCGGCAGATGTTGATTTCGTCATCTACCACCAGAATTCGAGCATGATCCGCCGAAGTCATGGCACTCCGTTGGTGGTTGGTAGGGTTATGGCAAAGGTTGTACCTCGGTTCGGTTCGCTGGCGACCTGAATGCTCCCGCCGTGCTGAACGATAATTCCATGGGTGATGGCCAACCCCAGCCCGGTCCCGGATTCCTTGGTCGTGAAAAACGGCTCAAACACCTTATCGAGAAGCCCCGGGGGGATGCCCGCACCGGAATCTTGGATCTGAAGGCCGACTTTCTTGCTCCCGGGAAAATAGTCGGTGCGCACGGTGATGTGCCCCCCGGGATCAGTGGACTCGATCGCATTGATGAGCAGATTGATGAGGGCCTGAGTTATCCGGTGAGGGTCCAGCCAGAGGGGTGGCACCTTTTGGTCGAGAAAAAGCTCCAGTTTGATGTCTTTGAAAGCCGATTGTTTGCGTGTGAGCATCACCGTTTCGGCCACGATGACGTTTAGGGAACATCGCTTCACTTCGGGTGATTTCTGGCGCGCAAAATCAAGCAGAGCCGTCACGATGCTTCGGCAGCGCATGGTTTCCTTGATGATGGTTTCAAGCTCCCCGTAGAGAGGGGCTTCCGGGTCCGTGTCTTCCTGCAGGAGCATGGCGGTGGTCAGGACCGTGGTGAGCGGGTTGTTGATCTCGTGAGCCACCCCCGCCGACAGCCGACCGATGGACACCAGTTTCTCCTGTTGCATGATGGATTTTTGCATCAGGATATCCTGGGTGATATCTTTAGAAATCTCAACCGCACCCATTATGCCATTGGGGCCCGTGAGGGGGTAACAGGAGATCGAAACGTGGCGCTCCCGGTTGTTCTTATCGAGGTGAACGTGGGTCGTGGTGAACGGCTGCAGGGTAGTGAGGGTTTCTTTCAGCGGGCAGGGGCAATTTTCATCCGAGCACGGAGCGGGGTAGCGATGACTGATCTCAAAGCAGCTGCGGCCGATGACTTCCTCGCGGCTCAGTCCGACTTTCTTGAGAACAGCGTCATTGGCATCCAGAATCTGGTGGTTTGGGGCAATGACGAGGACATCCTCATTGATGATGTCGTTCATGATGATCTTATAGATGGAGCTGGCACGCAGGATTCGCCGTTCCGTGTCCGGGTTGTCGTCATAAATGCGGTACATGTCCAAAAACAGACGACTGGTTTGATAGTTCATGACACGGACGCTGGGCTTCTTGCGGGCTATTATATTTTTGAAAATTTCCGGGTTGTCGGTGAGGTCCATAATCAAATTGACATCATCGCGTTCGAAAAAATCCTCATACTTCGCCACCAGCGGAATGCCGGCGTTATGGATCTCCTCCCGGCACGCCGGATCGCCGCCGGGATCGGCAAAGCCCACGAAGGTGGGCGCGATTTCGTTGTAGGTGTGGGTCTTGAAGAAGTTGATGATGCGGATGCATTCAGTGTCGGAGCCGATGATGGCGATATTCATGGGGGAGACTCCTTCGAAAGGCCGGCCGGGACTGTCCGTGCACCGAGAGCCCATCCGAGGCCACGGCGCGGAGGCATTTTCTCAACTTATGAAGCAGTTTGACGAAAAGTTCAAGGGCCGCGGCAGGGCCGTCAGATCATGGAATACCCACCGGTCGACCCGGTGATGGCACCCGCCGCGCGGTGCGCCCGGCGCCCTCCCAGAAAATGCTTGATCATGCACGGCGGTCCGGTTATCGTTCCAAATTCACATCGCCGGCCGTTGCAACGGGCCCGGCCAGGCGGCTACCGGCCGCATCCATCCGACAGGAGCAAACCGGTGCCATGACGGACACCATTCTGATTGCGGACAGTTCGCAGGCCTCCGTCGTCCGCATTCGAACGATTCTCGCCGGCCTGGGTTACGAGGCGCACGCGGCCTTCTCCGCGGCCGAGGCCCTGCAGGCCTGCCAGCAGCTGCGCCCGGCCGTGTTGCTGGCTTCCCATCAGCTGCCGGACATGGATACCCGCGAGCTGCTGCTCATCCTGAAACAGTCCCGGCGGGAGCTTGAAACCATCGTGGCATGCCCTCGACGGAGCCTGCCGGGGGAGGCGCGACGCTTGAAGCCGCTGGCTTCCGGCCTCCTCGGCCGCCCGATCCAGACCGACGAGCTGGAACTGCTCCTGAAGGGCGTGATGGAGCGCGTCCACCTCCGGCGCCAGCTGCAGCAGGAAAAGCGTGAAACCGCCCGACGGCTGCGTCGGCGCTACGTCAAGCGAATCGAGACGGAGCGCTTCCTGACCGTAAAGCAGATCCTGGACAAGGTGTCCACCTTCATCGGGGAGCTGGCCCGCGAAGTGGAAGGCGGGGTGCGTTATTTCAACGAAATTCCCTACTTCATCGCCATCCATGACCGCAAGTGCCGGGTAGTGGCCGCCAACCGGGCTTACCGCACCTTGCTCGGTCGCCGCCTCGGCGACCCCAGCTGGGAGATCTACGATGGCGAGGCGTGCAGCCGCGAGCGCTGCCCGGTGGGCCGGACACTTCTCAGCGAAAATGCCTTGGACCTGCGCGAAACCGTCTGCTACCGCAGTGGCGCCAAGGTGCCCGTGATCGTCCACACCGCACCGATCTACAACGACGACGGGACGGTCAAGCTGGTGATGGAGGTCTCCGCCGGCACCCGCGACATC
>JALOUA010000091.1 GCA_025457625.1 Akkermansiaceae bacterium | reverse complement strand
AAACAGTGGTGAAATTCGCGCTGCCGCGGAATTTCGCGCCAAGCTGATAGGTGCCGCTCGGGGAATCATAATTCAGGCTGAAATCAATGATCGCGCCGCGGATTTCCGAGCCGAGATTGATCGTCTTGTCATTGCTGCCACGGACGAAGATCATGGTGTTGCCGTTTGCCGGGGCGAGGCCGAACGCGAGCAGTTCGTTCGCCGTGAAGGAGGCTCCGATGCCCGATTTGAGATTGAAGGCGGTGGTTCCCGCCGTGTTGCTCACATCGAAGCGCGCGGAAAGCGTGACGGTTCCGTTTTGTCGCGGCGCGGAGATGGCGCGGGCGAGTGCCTGACCGCCGGTTCCGGCATAGATGGCGAACGAGTTGAGCCCGTCGATCTGGCGGCCGCCGGTGGCTGAGTTGGCCAGATAGATCCCGCCGCCGCTGCCTTCGAGATAGGATGCCGGGCCGAGTCCCCTGCCATCGGCACTGTTGGTGGCGTAATCCCAGGCGGTCTTGTCCTCTGCGTCCGCACTGGCGCTTTGCCGGGTGCTGCCGCCATAGCCCGGAGTGGCTCCGTATTCAAACCAGCCGGTGGAAGGAAACCCGCCGGGATCGATCGCGCCGTTGATGGTGGCGCTGGTGGTGGTCAGGTCGCTCGCGCCGGATGTGAACACCCCGAGCGGCGATGGAAGGGTGGTGAAAGTCACCGTTGATCCCACCGAAGTGCCCAGCGCGTTGGTGCTTGTGACGGTGAAATAGTAGGTGGTGCCGGGCGCAAGGCCGGTTAGCGGCGCGGTAACAGCAACATTGGATGTTCCGTTGCCGATGGATTGTGACACGGTGCCCGCCCATGGACTCTCCGCGATGCTGGTGGGGGTGACGCCGTATTGGAAATTCACCGTGGTGGCATTTCCGTTGGGATTGACCGTGCCGTTGAGCACGGCGGAATTCAGCGTGACGCCGGTTGCGGGGTTGGTGCTGGCGTTGGCGGGTGTTCCGGATGTCGGCACGATGAACGATTTGTCCGCACCGTAAGTGGTGCCGTTCGCGTTGCTGGCCACCGCTCGGAAATGATAGGTCCGCCCGGAGCGCAAACCGGTCACGCCGGCGCTGACCGGCAATGAAGTGCCGCCGCTGCCGATGTTTTGCGTGGAGGTGGTCGAGCCGTATGAGGTTGTTCTGCCATATTGGAACCAGGTGCTGGTCGCCGCATTGTTGGGATTCACGCCGCCGTTCAAGGTGGCGGAGCTCGTTCCCAACGCGCTCGCCGCCGTGGTGGTGGTGACCGGAGGCAGGGCTTGGGTGGTGGTGGTGCCGGTGGTGAATCGTGCCTCGAACGCCGCGAAGAAATGATTCCCCGAAACCGAGTCGGCGGCGCTGTTTCCAATCCGAATCGCGTAGTTCGTATTCGCGGACCATCCCGATGCGCCGGGGTTGTAGGTCAGCGTGTCATTCGCTGAAACGGTGGTGGACCAGATGAATGAGCCGCTGGTCGCGGGGAACGTCGAGAACGCGGCCTCCACGGATGCCGTGTCCATCGATTTGCTGAAATTGATCACCAGCGGAGACGCGGTCGGAACGCCCGCCGTGTCGTGTGCCGGGGACATGTCCGTCACCACGGGATCGAGCGGCAGCACCTGTGACTGTGCGATGAAGATCTTCGCGGATGTCCCCGGCATGCTGATGGGCGGAATCTCCGGCGTGGCCGTGACCGTGATGGTTTCCGATGGATTGAGCAGGTTGGCCAGGACGGTCCCCGCGGGATAAATCGTCGGACGGTTGGGCAGCGTCTGGTTGGAACCTCCGGTATTGAGCACGACCAGCGCTTCCTGGTTTTCCAAGCGCCGCGAGTAGGCGAAAAGCCCCGGGCCGGATGGATCATTCCATTGGTTCACATGCGTTCCAGTCCGCAGCGCGGGATAGAGCCTGCGGAAATTGTTCAGCATGGCGACCGACTGGAAAAGCGGATTGGCCATGTTGAAGTTGTCGCCGACGGATGGCCCCTGCTCGAACCCGCCGGCGAACATGTCCTCGCGGTTGTTAGGATCGGAGCCGCCATCGAATCCCTGTTCGGTGCCATAATAAAGGCAGGGAATGCCGCGCGACGAGTAAAGGAACGCCAGCGCAACATCGAGGCGGGAGGTGTTGCCGTTTGCGTTGCCGGAACTCAGGAAACGCGGCTGGTCGTGGTTGTCGAGAAAGGTAACCAAGCGCGATTGGGCCGAGGGGTCATAATTCGCCGGAATGCCGTTGTAGCGGTTTTCAAGCTGCTGGGTGTTTCCCGTGGCGTTGGCAAACACGCTGTTGACCGTGAAATAAAGCGGATAATCGACTACGGAATCGAGCGTGAAGGGGCCGCCCGCCTGGGTGCCGGTGTAGGAACCGCACTTCGCATCCGATCCATCGTAAACCTCGCCGAACATGAAGAAGTCCGGCCGGTTGGCGGATACCGCACTGGCATGCATGGCAGGGCACCAGTTATGCCAGAACCCCATTTCCACGTGTTTGACGGTGTCCACACGGAACCCGTCGAACCCGGCGTTCTCGATCCAGTATTTGTAGATGTCGATCATGCTCGTCCGCACGAAGCTGGTTTCGGTGCGGAAGTCGTCGAGGCCGGACAACTCGCCGTCCTCGACCTGGGTCGTGTCGCCGAAGTTGTGGATCAGGCCGTTGTTGTGAAACAGGTCGCCGAGCTGCGGCGTGGTCGCGCTGTCGAAGGGCGGCGCGTATTGTTTCGCGGGATTGGTGTATCGCAGCGTGTATCCGCTCGGAGGATAAAGGAAGGTGGTGGGGTAAGCTGAATTGGCGCTGTCAACAATCGTGCTGCCGTGGTTCACCACGATGTCGTTGATCACCAGGATTCCCATCCGGTGGGCCTCCTGCACGAGACGCTGGAGGTCTGTAAGTGTGCCGATACGAGGGTCCACATTGTAGAAATCGCTTCCGGCATACCCGTGGTAATCGCCGTTGATGTTGCGCACCACCGGCGAGATCCAGATGGCGGTGGCACCGAGCGCCTTGACGTAATTGAGCTTCTGTTCGATGCCCTTCAAATCTCCGCCGTGGACGGAGGTGGCGTTTGTCGCGTTGAAGCTCCCGGCGGCGTTGTCATTGGCGGGATCGCCGTTGAAAAAGCGGTCGGTGAAAATCTGGTAGATGTTCTGGTTTTTCCAGAAATCGGAATTCGCATCCGGCGAGTAATTGGGATTCAGGGTGAGGATGATCTTGTCCACCTTGATGCCGCTGTCGCGCATCCAGAGGCTGAGGGTGTGCGAACCGGCGCTGCCGATGGTGATCGTCGCTGGTGCGCTGGAGTTCAGGATGGCGTTGGTCCACTGCCACGCACCGGATTGACTTAGGGTCATTTGCGTGCTGGCAGTGCCATCCAGACCGGCATGGAGGGTCATGCTGCCGCCATCGATGGCGTGGCCGCGCATCCAGAGGTAATAAGTGCCCGCTGTGGCGAAGGTGACGGCATATTGCAGTTCGGGGCTGTGGGTCGCCGGGTTCGCGATGATGGTGGTGCCGTCGCCGGGCAGCGCCTCCATGTAGCCGCTGCCGCTGAAACCGGGGACGGCATTGCCCGGACTCCATGAGTGGGCGCCCCGCTCCGGGCCGTTCGCCGAGAAATTCTCGCACTCGAGCGCGGCGAATCCCATCGACTCGCGCGCTGCCTGCGCGAGGGTGATGGTGTGAAAGAGCAACGAAAAGCTCGCGGCGATCAGGGCGGCTGATGTGCAGGGTTTGTTCATTCGGAATTCCCGGAATCGGCCGGATCTCCATGATCCATACCCCCGGGTAATGTCGCAATCAACTTCGTCGTTTAAACCTTTCGGATTTCCATTACCGTCCCGCCATGCCGTTGCTCGCACGCTTTCTCGATACCAAGACCGTCTCGCTGAAAATCTGCGGCGTCACCAAGCTTGATGACGCGGACCGCCTCGTCGCGCTGGGCGTGGATGCGCTGGGCGTGAATTTCTGGCCGCGCTCGAAACGATTTCTCGCGCCGGAAACCGCCGCATGGCTGCGCGATTTCAGCGGGAGGATTCTGCGTGTCGGCGTGTTTGTGAACGAAGTGCCGGAACTCCCGTTGCGCCTGATCCGTGAGGGACTGCTGGATGCCGTCCAGCTTCACGGCGACGAGACACCGGAGGATGCGGCGATCTATCAGGAAGCGGGCGTGCCGCTTATCAAGGCCATCGGCGTGAAGACGCCCGATGACCTGGCACGCGCGGCGGATTTCCGTGCCAACTCCATCCTGCTCGATGCGCATGCGCCCGGTGTCTATGGCGGCACCGGCGAGTCATTCGATTGGAACGCCGCGCTGGATTTCAAAAAGCGCCATCCGCAAACCCCGATCATTCTGGCGGGTGGCATCACGCCGGAAAACGCCGCTCTCGCCGCATCCACCGTGCGCCCGGCCGCCCTCGATGTCGCATCGGGTGCGGAGCTTTCACCGGGCATCAAGGACTTCGACAAAGTCGCCGCATTGCTCGCCGCGCTCAACCGCTGACCTGCTCATGCTCACCGATTCCCACTGCCACCTCGCATCGCACCGTTTCGATGAGGCGGAGGTTCCTGCACTCATCCACCGCGCACAGGAAGCGGGGGTCGGCCGGCTTGTCACGCTGGCCACCAGCCTTGGAGATTTGCACGCGAATCTGAAGATCGCGGAAAACCCGGTGGTTCACGCCTGCATCGGCATCCATCCCTGCGACGTGCATCACGCGCCGGATGACGCCGTCGGTCAACTCGCCGCCTTCACCGGTGATCCGCGCGTCTGCGCCATCGGCGAGACCGGCCTGGATTACTATCATCCCGCGCCGGAGGGATGGACGGAGCCGGATTTCCGCGGACGCCAGCGTGCATTCCTGCGCCGGCACTTCGAACTCGCCGCCGCCGCCGGTCTCAATGTCGTGATCCATACGCGCGATCGATCGGCGCACGCATCGTTCGAGGACGCGCTGGAGATCTACCGTGAATTCCACAGCAGGGCGCGGGCGGTGTTCCATTGTTTCATCGGCCCATGGGAAAACGCCAAACGCGTGCTCGAACTCGGCGGTCTGGTTTCCTTCGGCGGCGTCGCCACCTTCAAGAGCGCCCGCGAAGTACGCGACACCGCGCTGCAATGTCCGGCGGGTTCCTTCATGGTCGAGACCGACGCGCCTTATCTCGCGCCCGAGCCGCATCGCGGCAAACGCAACGAGCCCGCTTACGTCCGTGACACCGCATGGTTTCTTGCCGCGCTGCGCGGCGAACCGCTCGATGCGCTGTCAGGCCATACCGGAGAAACCGCCGCCGCGTTTTTCCGCTTCCGATCCGCGTGAAAATGAATAAAGCGGTGCCGCTGCGGCGTTTCATCCCGCATGGAACCCGCAGCAAGGGTCCGCAACCAACCCGACCATACCATGAATCCCATCCTCATCCTCTCGTCCACCGTTCTCGGCATCGCACTCGTTTCATGCGCGTCCCAAGAGGCCGACACCTATGACACGTCCAATCCGTATGGCGCGCCGGACGCGTCCACCGCCTACACGCCGGGGGGGGAAATCAACCCGGTTTACGACACACCGGCCGCCTACGAGGAAAGCGGTGCCGCGCCCACTCCCGCGCCTGCCTTTGCAGAGAGTGCCGCGACTCCCGCGGCCTCAGCGCCTTCCGGCAACGGCCCGGCGATCATCCACACCGTCGTCCGGGGTGACACGCTTTCCGGCCTCAGTTCCAAATACAGGGTGCCGATCGCTTCCATCAAACAAGCCAACCGCATGACCAACGACACCGTCGTGCTCGGCCGCAAGATGGTCATCCCGCCGCGTTGACCGCGCGCGCCCACCGGCATTCCGCATGCACTTTTTTCAAACAATGCGCCGCGCCGCCATCATCCTTCCGCTGATTGCGGCGCTCGCTTCATCGCATGCGCAAGTCACACCCCCTGCGGAAGTCGCGGCAGAGGTCGCGGCTGCCGCGCGCGAGGCCGCACTTGAAAAACTCCTCGCCGAACGCGAATCACCGCAGGCGCTCGAACGCGCGATCCGTGATGCGCGGGCAGCCGGTGTCGGCGAGCAAGCCATCCTCGAAGCGCGGTTCCTCTTCCATGTGGACAATCAGGACGACGCGTCGATCGCGGCGATGTTGCCCGAGGTGCTCCAACGCCGCTCGACATTCCGGCTTGCCGAATCCGCCATCTTCAGCGTCGAGGAAGACTGGCTGGCCGTCGTCGAATACGTCCAGTCGGTCGCGGCGCTCGACAAGGGCGACAAGGCCGCCTTCAAGAAACACATCACCGAGGCGTTCTGGTTGAGTCCGCGCCAGGCGGCCGCCTTCGCCCCCCACATCGAGCGCATGCGATTGGATGAAACGATGCGTGGTTTCAAGATCGATCCCGCCATCGAATGCGCACCCGTCGCTGCCGGCGCGCCGGTGTCGCTCAAGTCGTTGCTCACGGAGAAAAAAGCCCTGCTGCTGCATTTCTGGTCGCCATGGAGCCACGAGTGCGAGATTGCGATGCCGGACTTCGTCGCCACCGCCACCACCCTTTCAGCCAAGGGTTTTGCCGTCGTATCGCTGGTGCCGGCGCGTGCCAGGGCCATGCTCGATGATGCCGCGGCCACCATCACGGCCCTCTCCGGCGCGGACGCATCCGCATGGCTCGTCGATCCCGAAGGCGGCGAACTCGCACGCAAGCTGCGCGTGCAGAATCTTCCCACGATGGTCGTCGTATCCAGCGATGGGGAAGTGCTCTTCAACGGCAGTCCCGACGATCCGCGCATGTGGGAGGCATTGAAGAAGATCGATGCGGCAGTCGTTCCTCCGGCAGCGTCCGCCAAGGACCCGCCTTGAGCCGCGCGCCGCCAATTACGGCGTGCATCGTAGACCGACAAAACGCCCTTTGGAAGGTCGTAAACTTTTCTTAAAAATCGTTGGATTTGAACTTGACGGTTTTCCAAACTACTAGTTACATCGTGACAAGCAACGTGCTTGTAGCGCATGGCGACACCGTCCAACCCCTCCAATCTCGAACTCCAGGCCCTCTCGGTTCTCTGGCACAAGGGACCATCGACGGTGGCCGCGATCCAGGAGACGCTGCCTGATGGCAAGGACCGCGCCTACACCACCGTGCTCACGGTGATGCAGAACCTCGAGCGCAAGAACCTGGTGAAGCGCGCGCTGGTTGGCAGGGCGCATGTCTATCAGGCCGCCTACGCGCAGGAGGTCATCGTGCAGCGCGCCACGCACGACTTCCTCACCAACGCTTTTGGAGGACGCCTCGGTGAGGCGCTCCTCGCAATCCTCTCCGCCGGCACGTTAACGCCGGAAGAGAAAACAAACATAGAACGCGAACTCCAACGACACAAAACCATGGCTGCAAAAAAAACAGCGAAGAAGGCCGCCAAAAAGGCGCCAGCAAAGAAGGCCGCTAAGAAAGTTGCCAAGAAGGCAGTGAAGAAGGCGGCTAAGAAAGCCCCCGCCAAAAAGGTTGCCAAAAAGGCCGCCAAGAAAGCGGTGAAGAAGGTTGCCAAGAGCGCCAAGAAGGCCGCCAAGAAGGCTGCGAAGAAGACGGTTGCCAAGAAAGCCGCCAAAAAGGCCGCCAAAAAGGCACCCGCCAAAAAGGCACCCGCCAAGAAAGCCGCCAAGAAGGCTGCGAAGAAGGCCGCTAAGAAGTAACCCCGACAAACTGGTCTGACCGCGGATCCGGGCCGCCACTCGTTGGCACCCGGTCCGCGGTTCCAGATGGGAACCAAAAACGGCGGAGGATCCACGGATCCTCCGCCTCTCGTTTGTACGGGAGGTCCCGCATTGGAGAAAAATTGGGTTGCATGAGACGCGGCCGGCGTCCTAGCTTCCCGCGCCCCGGCACCCGGCGCGGTTAGCTCAGTGGTAGAGCACCTCCCTGACACGGAGGGGGTCACTGGTTCGAACCCAGTATCGCGCACCAATTCCCATCATCAACACGGCTTGTGCTGTTGACCGGCCCGGCTTCCCTGATTCGTGGTGCGCGTTGCGGACGGAACCATGGCTCAAGCATGCCCATGGCCGCTTGGAGCGGACTTGCCGGCTATGGAAGCAATGCCGTGTAGAGTGCGGCCATGCGGACCAGGCTGCCATGCAGATTGTTTCGGCCGGGTTCGTAGGTGGCCGGCATCGGTTCGGCTGCCGCAATCAATCTGGCCGCAGGTTTGCGCAGCGCCATCCGGAACGGGTTGATCCTGTCCTTGCGCGGAAGGTTGGTGAAGACCCCGTCGATGTAGGCCGGGGGAGCATCCGAGACTTCACCTTGCAGGTGGTTGGCGGCGACCTGCAGACGGGCCTCATCCGTAACTTTCGGTGTGGAATGCCATTTTGGAAAAATCATGGTGCCGGGTTTGGCCTCAAGGCCGGATGCCAGCAGCGGCGACAGGCAAAGCAATGCCAGGCGCGAGAGGGAGTGCCGAAGTGAACGCGGGCCCGCCAAACGGGCCAGGCGTGGCTCCGCGAGTGGAGCTTTGCAGGAAGGGATGGTCGGCATTGCCCGGATTGAGACATCCCGCAACGCCAAGGCGTTCAAATTATGCCGTTATGAGGTGGAGGATCACCCGCGGTTGCTGCGGTCCTCGACGGTGGCGCCCTTGGCCGCGCGCTTGCGGGCGTTGGCGTCGAGGATGCGCTTGCGCAGGCGGATGTTCTTGGGCGTGGCCTCCACGAGCTCGTCGATGTCGATGTATTCGATGGCGCGTTCGAGCGAGAATCTGACCGGCGGCGTGAGTTTGGAGGTCTTGTCCTTGCCGGACGAGCGCATGTTGTCGAGGTGCTTCTCCTTCACCGGGTTCACCGGCAGGTCGCCGACGCGCGGGTTCTCGCCGACGAGCATGCCGCCGTAAACGGCATCGCCGGGAGCGACGAAGAGGATGCCGCGCTCTTCGAGCATTTGCAGCGAATAGGGCGTGGCCGTTCCCGAATCCATCGAAACGAGCGTGCCGGTGGTGCGGTTCTGGATCTCACCGGCGTGCGGGCCGTATTCCTTGAACAAGTGGCTCATGATGCCGTGGCCGGATGTGAGGTTGACGAGTTCGGTTTCGAAGCCGATCAGGCCGCGGGTCGGGATCACGGCCTGGATGAAGGTGCGGCCCGAGGGCTCGGTGTCCATGTGCTCCATCACGCCCTTGCGGTTCATCATGATCTTGAGAATGCCCTGCGTGTAGTCGCCGGGAGCCTCGACGTAGAGGGTTTCGAAAGGCTCCAACAACTTGCCCGCGTCGTCGCGGCGGAAAATCACCACCGGCCGGGAAACCAGCACCTCGAATCCCTCGCGGCGCATTTGTTCGACGAGCACGGCGATCTGCATCGCTCCGCGGGCGGAGACGTTGAACACGCCTGATAGATCGGTGTCCTCGACCTGGATGGAGATGTTGGTTTTCAACTCGCGCATCAGACGGTCGCGGATGGCGCGCGAGGTGACGTGTTTGCCCTCCTTGCCGGCGAGCGGGCCGTCGTTGATGGAGAACTGCATCGAAACGGTCGGCGGGTCGATGGCGACGAAGGGCATTGCCTCCATCTCGCCGCTGGCGGCGAGGGTTTCGCCGATGTCGATGTTCTCGATGCCGGCGGCGATGCCGACGATGCCGCCCGCGCCGCAGCCTTCGGAGTCGGCGGTGGCGAGGCCGGAGTAGGTGAAGGTTTTCATCACCTTGGATTGTTGCTTGGTGCCGTCCTTGCGGAGCAGCCAGATGGTATCGCCCTTGGTGACGCTGCCGCCCAACACTTTGCCGATGGCGACGCGGCCGACGTAGTCATCCCACTCGATGTTGGAGACGAGCATGTGGAAGGGTGCCGCCGGATCGGCTTTCGGCTCGGGGATGTATTTGACGATTTTTTCGAGCAGCGGAATGCAGTCCTTCCGCTCGTCGTCCGGATGATCCATGAAGTAGCCGTCGCGGGCCGAACCATAACAGAACGGGGCGTTGAATTGTTCCTCGTCGGCATCGAGGTCGAGGAAGAGTTCGAGCACCTGGTCATGCACCTTGAGGGGATCGGCGAGCGGGCGGTCGATCTTGTTGATGACGACGATCGGCTTGAGGCCCTCCTGCATCGCCTTGCGCAGCACGAAGCGGGTCTGCGCCTGCGGTCCGCCGGAGGCGTCGACGACGAGCAGCACGCCATCGACCATTTTCATCACGCGCTCGACCTCCGCGCCGAAGTCGGCGTGGCCCGGGGTATCGACGATGTTGATGGTGTATCCCTCCCAGTGGATGGAGGTGTTCTTGGCCTTGATGGTGATGCCCTTCTCGCGCTCGAGATCCATCGAGTCCATCGCGCGTTCGGTATGCGCCTGGTTTTCACGATAGGTGCCGCCGGCCGACAACAGTTGGTCCACCAGCGTGGTTTTGCCGTGGTCAACGTGGGCGATGATGGCGAGGTTGCGGATCTTCAGGGACATGGAATGATGGAGTCGTTTGTAGCGGCGGTCTGTGACCGTCGGTGCGGATGAGATGAGATGGAATCGTTTGTAGCGGCGGTCTGTGACCGTCGGTGACTTGGATAATGAAATCCAGCGACTACAGCCGCCGGGGCGCGGGGCTATGGCGGGTTTTTTCCCGGGTGGCAAGACGCGATTCGGCTCTGGGGCGGACTTGTCCCCATCGCGGAAATCGCTCAATCGGCCCTCAGGCGGACAAAACACCGCACCGGAGATCCCTGCGTCGTGCTCGCGGTGACACGCTTCCAGCCGCCCGGGTGGGCTTCGTCGGTCACCACTTCGCTGGTGATCGTGAGGATGGTGCCGCCGGATTCCGCGCCGCTGGCGTGCCAGTTCACGAGATCGGCCGACCATTCGTAAGAGCCGGTCACATCGGACGCGGGAGCCGTCGCGAAAGTATGGTAGAACACGAGCGAGCCGCCGCTGGTGGAAACGTCCA
>JALOUA010000355.1 GCA_025457625.1 Akkermansiaceae bacterium | reverse complement strand
GCTGGCGGCTCCATGAGAGGCCTTCCTGGTATTCCTCGTTCTGCGGCCTCATCTCCACCAGCCGCTGCCAGAGTGCGACGGCGGATTCGAAGACACGGGCGGCGTCGCCCTTGCGGTTGGCGAGTTGCAGTGCGTGGCCGAGGTCGCCGGCGACGTAGGCGCCGGTGCGTTGCAATTGTTCGGGCAGGGGTCCGGACACCGGATTGGATGCGTCCAGGTTTGCCAGGAGATCGCGCGCCCTGCCGAGCAGGGCGATCTCGTCGTCGCGCGAACCGGTATTTCCGGCCACGCGGCCCTTCTGCCACCAAAGCAGGGCGAGGCGGTAGGCGGCCATGGCATCGCCGGGCGAGGACGCGCGCAGCGACTCAAGCATGCGGATGCCTTCGTCGAAATTCTTGATGGCCTCGGCGGCCTGGCCGCGGTCGCGCAGGATGCCGGCACGCAGGCCGAGCTGGGCCGCCTTGCGCGAGGCCGCCTCGTTGTGGTCCGGCTGCTCCTGTAGGAGTTGATTGAGCAGTTTGAGAGCCTCAAGCGAGAGCGAATCGGCGCCGGTGACATCACCGGAGAGCATGGCGGACTCGGCCATCGCGCCGTAACAACCGGCAAGTTCGAGACGGATCGCGGGATCGCCGGGGTTTTGGCTGCGGAGTTTCACGAGTTCCGCGGCGGCCAGCGTGCGGACTTCGCGCGCGTCGCCGAGGTTGCCCATGCCTTCGAGGATGGTGGCGGAGGAAAGATAGCAGGCGGCGAGCTCGGAGCGCGGGATGGCGGTGTCCGGCCGTTGTTCGGCGATGCGGTTGAGCGTCTGCGTGGCGCGCATCAGTTGTTCGAGCGCCTTGGTGTCGTCGCCGCGCGCGGCTAACAGTTTCGCCTCATGAAAATCGAGGATGGCGAGCAGTTGGTCGATGCGGTCGGCATCCACCTCGTTGCGCGGCACCTTGGCGAGGGCGTCGCGCGCGGTGGTGAAGGCGGCGGCGGTTTCCGGATCGGCGTGGGACTGCCGCAGCAGGGCGAGCAAGAGCGAGTTGGTGGCGATGCGGAATTTCAAATCCGCGGGCATCGCAACGTCCCGCCATGTGCGCAGTGCTTCATCAAGACGGGTGGCGGCCGCCGCGGGATCACCGGCGGCGAGGGATATCTCCCCGAGTTGCAGGCGGATGCGGGCGCGCTCCTCCACCAGATCGGGATCTTCGGCGGTGCGGGTGAGGAAGTCCTCGAAGTAGCGTTCCAGTCGTTTCAGCCGCAGCTCGCGGCCATCGAGCGGAGGCAGGCTGCGGTGGCCTTTTTCCATGGCCCAGGAAAACAGGCGGTCACCCGTCTGGCGGGACGCGTGCAGGCGGGCGAGCCAGATTTCACGTTCGTGGTCGAGGGTGGTCTCGGCATCGAGCGCGCGCTGTTCCGCGGATTTTTGCGCGTCGAGCGCGGCTTCCGCGGCAGCCTTTGATGTGCGTGACTCATCGGCGCGAAGGATTTTCTCCGCGTCCAGCCGGGTGGATGTTAGATACCACATGCTGGCGAAAACGAGCGCTGCGGCGGCTGCGGCCCCCATGGCAAACCAGGCGCGCCCGGCGCGGCGTTCGGCCAGCCGCCGCTGGTCGAGCAGGGCGTCGCGCTCCCTGGCGGCGGCGAGTTCCCGCTCCACTTCCGCGAATCCCGCCGCCACCTCGATCATGTCGAGCGGACGCCGCAGGGGGTCGAGCTCAAGACAGCGCGTGATCCAGTCCCGCAATCCGCTTTCCAAGGGGCTGCGCGCCTCATCGGGCCATGGGGCATCCGGTTTGGACTCCAGGTTCCGTGCGATTTTTTCCAGATCCGCACGCAGGCCCTCGCGCCGCGTTTCGCCCTGTGGTGGAGCGACCTGGGAAAAGGTCTCGTGACAACGCGGGAACCGACCTGTTAGAACGCGGTAGGCCACCACTCCGAAGGCGAACACATCCCAGCGGTATCCGGCATCGCGCGGAT
This sequence comes from Akkermansiaceae bacterium, assembly GCA_025457625.1. GTDB lineage: Bacteria > Verrucomicrobiota > Verrucomicrobiia > Verrucomicrobiales > Akkermansiaceae > Luteolibacter. Next base: position 1,235 of record JALOUA010000355.1, on the reverse strand, counting down.
AGCCGCCCGGATCGCGCAATTGTTCCGGCGGCTGATAGAGCAGCGCATCGGTGAAATCGCAACGCTTGACACCGGGCATGTTGCCGAGCGCCCAATCCGTGAGTTGCGGGCCGCCGTTGTCATCGAAGAAAATGTTGCCGGGTTTGAGGTTGCCATGGGCGACACGGTGCGAGTGCATGGCTGCAAGCGCACGGGCGAGCGCCTTGACGAGTTTCCATGAATCCAGCCCCGGGTGGCTGTCGATCCGGTGTTGCAGGGAACGCGGCGCGGGCGTGCCATCGTCGCGGACATCCGCCATCAGCGGCATGATCCGGAAGGCGGAAGCCGCATGATAATCCGCCGAAACGGCCGGCATCACACCCTCGGGCCAACCGCCGGCTTCCAGCCGCAGGGACATGGCTTCCAGCAAGCCGCGGTTGACGGCCGCCTCGTCGAACATTTTGAGGGCCAGGTCGTTTCCTTCGGCATCCTTGACTCGAAAGACCGCCCCGCAGGCACCCTCGCCGATGAGTTCGTGTCCCGTGAGATCCCCCGCCCCCGGGCCTTGCTTGTGCGACGCTTCCATTGAGGCGCTTCTTAAACGACAATCATTCCCGCGCCAACCCCTAAGAGCCTGCCTTACCTCGCTTTCTCACGGACCGCCCGGAGGTCGGTCGCTGCCTACGCCGGGTGCGCATGCGTGTCACAGACTCGCGCTCCCGGCGGGAGCATCAAGCGCCGAGCGCAGGTCCGAGGCGGCGCTGGTGGCGTTTTGCGGGTTGGCGGGGACGAAGGAGAAATCGTCGTCGGGCACGGGCAACGCGGCGGCGGATTGAAGGTTGCGCGGCGTGCTGTCCACCGGTTCGATGACGGGCAGGGTGGCGCCTTCGGGCGCGGCCTTGAGTTCCTCGAACTTGCGGGCGGTGGTGAGCACGCGGGTTTCGAGCGAACCAATCGCACTGTTATAGTTTTCCACCGCGCTGCCGAGCGCGCGGCCGAGTTTGGCGAAATGATCGGCGAGCTTGCCGAGACGCTCGTGGAGCGTGCGGCCTAACAACGAGATTTCGCGCGCGTTCTCGGCGATGGCCTCCTGCCGCCAGCCGTATGACACGGCGCGCAAGAGTGCGATGAGCGTGGTGGGCGTGGCGAGGATGACCCCTTGATCCACTCCCCGCTCGATCAGGCCGGGGTCGCTTTGAAGGGCGGCGGAAAAGAACGATTCGCTCGGCAGGAACAACACGGTGAACTCCGGCGTC
>JALOUA010000090.1 GCA_025457625.1 Akkermansiaceae bacterium | reverse complement strand
GCGCCTGGCGCGGGCGGGCAGGGGAGGGCAGGCCCAGTCCGGCTTGGGAGCCGGCGGCAGCGGACCGTCGAGCGCGACATCCAGGCGCAGTTGCACCTTGATGGCCTTGTGCCGGGCATCGATCGAGTGCTTGCGCAGCTTCACGCCGCCGATGCGCGAGACGGGCACGCCGAGCTTGGCGGCAGCGGCTTGGCGGCGCGCGGTTTCGTCCTCTGAGTGCTCCAGTGGCAGGACGATGTCGACGGTTTCAATGGACGGCTGCACGTGCGGGCTCAGGCGCGGATCGGACGTTTGGTGCCGCTGTCATCGACACTGACAAAGGTCACCCGGGTCGAGAAGATGGGTTGCGGCCCGGCGTTTTCGTCGATGACCTCCACGGCATACGTGGCACTGGTGTTGCCCTCGCGCTGGCGCGTGCAGGTGATGCGAAGAATGGTGCCCTGGCGCACGCTGTGATGGAACTCCACCTTGTCCATCGCCACGGTCACGAACTGGCAGTGCGGATAGTCGAGGCTGGCGGCGATCCACGAGGCCTCGTCGATCCAGGCGAGCATCCTGCCACCGAACAGGAAACCGTATTGGTTCAGATCTCCGGGAAGAACGAGACGGTGGGTTTGCATGACTTCACCAGCGGCGGCGTTTGCCTTCCTTGTAAATGGCGGCATCCAGCGAGAACGCGCCGCCACCCGTCAGGATGATGGCGATCATCGGGATCAGATAGAGCAATGCAAGTTCCTTGGCTGCCGGAACTCCCCGCGCCATGAACCATGGATCCGCACCGTGCACACCGAAGGCCGCCACCACCATGGTGAAACCCAGAACAAACGCCGCCGGCCGCGTGCCCAGCCCGATGACGATGAGTGCGGCGGCCACCACCTCGGCCGCGGTGCACAGGATCAGATTGATGGATGATGCGAGGTGATTGAACGGAAAGATCTTCAACTCGAACTTGTCCTTCAACATCGCGTAGTTCCGCAGTTTCGGCAGGCCGTGGCCGATGAACATCATCAACCCGGTCATGACACGCAGCGCGAGGATGCCGAACGAGGCGGTGGTGTCGCGTGTGCCGCAGTCGAAGAGGATTCTTTTCATGGTTTGGGGGCGGATTTGGCGGAAATGGTGATCCGTTTCAGACGATCATCGCCTTCCGGCGAATGGGTTTCGATCTCCGGATCGTCGATGAGCAGGTTGTGCACCATGCGGCGGTAGTAGGCATTGAGCGGGCGGAGCTGGTGGGACTTGCCGGTTTCCTTGACGCGTGCGGCGACTTCGCGGATCTCCTCCGCCATCTGGTCCTCGCGGATGGTGCGGAAATGCTCGCAGTCCACCTTGACGCGCTCCGCTTTGGGAAACTGCCGCCGCAGGATGCGGTTCACGAGGTATTGAATGTCATCGAGCCGGTCGCCATCGCGGCCGATGATGGTTTTGCTGTCCGGCGACTGGATCTGGAGGCACGGCCCGTCGTGGGTTTCCTGCACCTCGATGGTGGCCGCCAGGCCGAGTTGGCCGAGCATGGTGTCGAGTATCCTGGTTGCTGTTTCCACCGTGGTCATGGCGGCCAGTCTAATCACATCCCATGCCGGGTCAATCACGGGGGCGGCCTTTGTTGCCCAACTGCGGCCCGGCCACCCTCCGGGGCGGATTCTGACTTGGCGGGGGCCGGTGAAAACGCCAGCCTGCCCGCGTATGAGACGATTCCACGCTTTGATTTCCGCACTGGCCATCGCGCTGGCATCCTGCCAGAAAAACGCCGACATGGTCCAGACACCCGCAGTCAAACAGGAAGTCTTCGGCACCATGCCGGACGGACGTGAGGTGAAGATCTTCACTCTCACCAATAAAAACGGCCTTGAGGCCCGTGTCACCGAATACGGCGCCATCCTGGTCTCGATGAAAACCCCGGACGCATCCGGCAAGCTGGCGGACATCACGCTCGGCTACGACACGCTCGAGGGCTGGCTGGGCAACACCTCCTACTTCGGCGCCACCGTCGGCCGTTACGGCAACCGCATCAGGGACGGGAAATTCACACTCGACGGCAAGGAATACGCGCTTGCCACCAACAATGAACCCGGCGGCATTCCCTGCCACCTTCACGGCGGATTGAAAGGCTTCGACAAAGTGCTGTGGTCCGGCGTCCCCACCGGCGATGGCGGCGTCGGGTTCACTTATCTTTCCAAGGATGGCGAAGAAGGATACCCGGGAAATCTAACCGTGAAGGTGACCTATACGCTCACCGATGACGACGAACTCGTCTGGCGCGCCAGCGCCACCACCGACGCGCCCACCGTCTCCAACATCGTCCACCATTCGTATTGGAACCTCTCCGGCGATCCGGCCACGTCCATCAACGATCATGTCCTGACACTGGCCGCGCCGCACTACCTGCCGACCAACGCCGGCCTGATCCCCACCGGCGCGCTCGCCGCAGTGGCGGACACACCCATGGATTTCACCCGTCCCACCGCCATCGGCGCACGCGTGGACGCGGATTTCGAGGCATTGAAACTCGCCGGAGGCTACGACCACTGCTGGGTTCTTGAAAAAGGCGAGGGCGTGCGGCTGGCGGCACGCCTGAAAGACCCGCAAAGCGGCCGGGTGATGGAAATCCACACCGACCAACCCGGCATCCAATTCTATGGCGGCAATTTCCTCGATGGCACCGTCACCGGCAAGGGCGGCGTCAAATACGCCCACCGCACCGGCCTGTGCCTTGAAACCGAGGGCTTCCCGGATGCGCCCAACCAGCCATCGTTTCCTTCTCCTGTCCTGCGTCCCGGGCAAACCTATCAGCACGTGATGATCCACAGGTTTTCCGCGGAATAAACCCCTGAAACCCAAACCCATTCCCCATGAATCCCATCAACCTTCTGGCCCAGAATGCCACCACCACCGCTCTGGGCACCCTGGACATGGTGCTCTTCTTCGTCGCCGTCATCGGCGTCATCGCCTTTGGCATCTGGCAGGGCAACAAGGGGAATGACGGCGCGGGCCACGGTGGCGCCGCCGGTTACTTCCTCGCCGGCCGCGGGCTGACGTGGTGGCTGGTCGGATTCTCACTCATCGCCGCCAACATCTCCACCGAACAGTTCGTGGGAATGTCCGGCCAGGCCGCCGACTGGCTGGGCATGGCAATCGCCTCCTACGAGTGGATGGCCGCCATCACGCTGGTGGTGGTGGCGTTTGTGTTCCTGCCGAAACTCCTGCGTTGCGGCATCTACACCATCCCGGAATTCCTCGAATACCGCTACGGCGTGTTTTCCCGCACGGTGATGGCCATCGCCACGCTGGTGATTCTGGTGGGCGTGCCCACCGCATCGGTCATCTATTCCGGTGCGAAAGTCGTCTCCGTGTTCTTCGCGGGTCATTCGGTGTTCGGCTTGGATCTCGGAAATCTAACCGCCGGTTGCTGGATCATCGGTTTGTCCGCCGCGCTCTATGTGTTTGTCGGAGGTCTCAAGGCCTGCGCGTGGACCGATTTGATCTGGGGCGCCTCGCTGATCGTGGGTGGAGCCATCGTGATGTGGCTGGCCTTCGGCGTCCTGCGCACGGCGGATCCGGCGGAGTTGATCCAAACCAAGGTGGCCAACTCGCAAGCCACGGTGGAAGACATCCGGAACGCCGGCGCATGGGAGCGCTTCAAGCTGCTCAACGACGGCCGCGATGGTGAGGCCGTCGCCGTCTCCGGTGAAAACCTCTCCGGAGGCAAGCTCCACATGGTGCGTCCCAAGGACGATCCCAGCATTCCGTGGACCGCGCTGATCATCGGCCTCTGGATTCCCAACTTCTTCTACTGGGGCCTCAACCAATACATCGTCCAGCGCACGCTGGGTTCCAAGTCGCTGGCGGAGGGGCAGAAGGGCATCGTGTTCGCCGCGGCGCTCAAGATGGTCATTCCCTTCATCGTCGTGATTCCCGGCATCCTTTGCTTCAATCTGTACAGCAAGGACCTGCGGGCAGAGGCGGTGAAGAAAAACGAGGCCACCCTCACTGAGTTTGCCGCCGCCGCAAAGCCGAAAGTCTATCCGATCACCGAGAACTTCGCCCTCACCGATCCCGCGAAAGCGCGTGAGGTGATCGCCCATAACGCCAAGGTCACCGGTAAGGACGCCGCCGTCGGCGCGGAGGCCACACCCGCCGAGATGCTGGCCATCAACACCGGCCTGCTCAGTGCGGCGGCGGCGGCAAGGATTCCAGCGGGCACCAAGCTCATCGGCTACGATTACGATTCCGCTTTCCCCACGCTGCTGCGCAACCTGCTCAAGCCGGGTCTCGCATGGTTCGTGCTCGCCGCCATCTTCGGCGCGGTGGTTTCCTCGCTGGCCTCTATGCTCAACTCCGCCTCGACCATCGCCACCATGGACATCACCGACAAGCTGGCCCGCAAGTTCAACCATGCCGGGTTGAGCCAGAAGGCGCTGGTCATGAGCGGCCGCGTCTTCGTGGTGTTGTTCGTGCTGATCGCATGCTTCATCGCACCCGGTCTGGGTGATCCGAAATTCGGCGGCATCTTCACCTTCATCCAGGAGTTCCAGGGATTCATCAGCCCGGGCATCCTCAGCGTCTATCTGTTCGGTTTCCTCGTCCCGCGCACGCCGCGCTACATGGGCTGGGTCGGCATCCTGCTCAACGTGATCCTCTACGGCGCGCTCAAGTGGTTCATCGCGCCGGACCTCGCCTTCCTCAACCGCATGGCCATCTGCTTCGGCGTGGTCATGGCCACGCTCGCCATCGTCACCCTGGTCAAACCGCTGGCCAAGCCCGTGGTCATGCCCACATCCGATCTCGTTGCGCTTGAGTCCTCCGGGAGTGCCAAAGTCTGGGGCATCGTGGTGGTGATCGCCACGCTGCTGCTTTATGTGATCTTCTGGTGATTTTCCATCGCCTTGCGGGCGGAATCCGCTAGAGTGCCGCCATGAATCCATCCGCCAGCCCGCACATTCCGCTCCGGGGCAGGGAGTTGCTCGAAAAGATCAACATCCGCGACCTTCCCAAAGTCCTCCTTCACGAGCATCTCGACGGCGGCCTGCGTCCCGCCACCGTCATCGAACTCTCCGCCGAAACCGGCTATCGCGGCCTGCCCACCACCGATGCCACGGATCTCGCGGCGTGGTTCCATCGCGGGGCGCAGCGCGGCAACCTGCCGGAATATCTCGAAGGCTTCCAGCACACCACCGCCGTCATGCAGACGCGCGACGCGCTCGAACGCGTGGCCTTCGAGTTCATCGAGGACATGCATGCCGACGGCGTGGTGTATGCCGAGGTGCGCTTCGCGCCGGTGTTCCACACCGAGGATGGGCTGACCCAGGACGAGGTGGTGGAATCCGTGATCCGCGGCCTCAGGCGCGGAGAGCGCACCTACGGCGTGCAGTGGGGGCTCATCATCTGCGCGATGCGCCACATGAAGAAATCCGAGGACGCCGCCGAGCTTGCCATCCGCTGCCGTGACATGGGGGTTGTCGGCTTCGACCTCGCCGGCGGCGAACACGGGTTTCCGCCGAAAAAACACGTCGAGGCCTTCCAAGCCATCGAGCGCGCCAACTTCTACATCACCATCCACGCCGGCGAGGCCTACGGCCCGAAATCCATCTGGCAGGCGCTGCAATACTGCGGGGCCCACCGCCTCGGCCATGCCACGCGGCTGCGCGACGACATCGAGATGCTGCCCGATGGCACGATGAAACTCGGCCGCCTCGCCCAATACATCCTCGACCGCCGGATTCCATTGGAGATGTGCCTGCTCAGCAACCTCCACACCGGCGCCTGCAAGAGCCTCGATGAGCATCCCTTCGGCATGTTTTTCCGCCGTGGTTTCCGCGTCTGCCTCAATACCGACGACCGCCTGATGAGCGATACCACCATGACGAAGGAAACCGCGCTCGCCACGGAATTGTTCGACCTCAGCCTCGCCGAGCTTGAGAAACTCTCGCTCAACGCCATGAAAAGCGCCTTCGCTCCCTACGATCAGCGCATCAAAATCATCTTCGACACCATCAAGCCGGGATTCGCCAAAGTGCGCGCCTCGCTCTGACCCTCATGCTCGTGGCTGGGAATACCAGTCCCGGGCCGTCATCGGCGGCTAGCCGTACGCAGGGTGATGCGGGACCCGGTTCTGCCTTCGGTTAGTGGTCTGCTGACCATTCCTCCATCGTCTGATCGATCCGCCCGGAAAGGAAAATAGAAACCGCGAAAGACATGAAAGTTGACGAAAATCAAAGTGTTGAAAACCTAACCGCTCTGACTTTCCAGGTGTGGATGAGATTGCCTTCAAGTGGTTGACCTTTCGTGCCTTTTCGTGGGTTCCGTGGTGATCATTTCGGAATTTAGGTTGAGCCGACGAGCAGACACTTCAACGTTCCTATCCGAATCGGCAAATGGACTTGCCTGGATCTTGCTGACCAGTCCCTGCCACAGGCCACAGTTGGGGCGTGAAACAATGATTTCACGAGTATTGGCTTTGATTTGATCGCAGCCATGTCTGCTTTCACCCGCTCCCTGGGTGATTCATTGTTCTCAGCGCCTTCCGATCAGGGTTTGAACTCCACTCCGACACGGAAGAACCGTGAGGGCTGGCCATCGATCATTGGCGGCGCGGCCACCGACACGATTTCCATCTCGCCATCATCGGCCAGTTTCACGGGCACGCTGTCGGCATCGACCCACTTGATCAGGTCGGCACTGAACTGGGGCCGGTAAGCCAGCCCGGCGGCGGCGAATTCCTTGCGCCGGCCGAACATGCCGTGAAGTTGTGGATCAGGCGATTGGGTCACGCGAACGGCTGGGGCACCGCGCGAGGCAATGAGGCCGCCGATCTCGGCCACGCTGCTGCCCTGCCCGCTGCGGGGATCGGTGCCGAAGGCGAATTCCTGAAGGTTGTTGAGCGCGTCGCCATCCGGGTTGTCGAGGGTGCCGCTGTTGGCCTCGGTGAGAACGAGCCATTCGAAGAAATCGGGTGCGCGGACCTGCTCCACTCCCACGCGGAAAAACCGGGCAGGCATGCCATTGATGTCTTCCGGTGCGGAGATGGAGATGAGTTCCATTTCCCCGTCATCGCCAAGCGCCACTGGCTGCGAGTTGGCGTCCACCCATTGGATGAGATCGGCGCTGAATTGCGGCATGTAACGCAATTTCACCGAAGCGTGATCCTTGCGGCGGGCGAACAAGCCTTGGAATCCGCCATCCCCGGGGGCCCGAACAAGAACCGCAGGCGTGCCGCGTGCGACCCACTGGCCGCTGCCTGCGGAGACCGCTCCGGTCTGGGGTGACAGGGGATTCGTGCCGAAAGCATACTCCTGCAGGTTGTTGAGCGCGTCCTTGTCAGCATTGCCGCCGGGACCGTCCGGAATGCCGCTTTCCGCGAGCCAGCCGTCCAGTTGGATGCTGCCCGCTGCGGCCAATTTGACCTCATACAGCACCATCGGAACGTCGTTCGCGATGAGGCTCAGCATGGCCTCGCGCAGCCCGCCCGTGGTCGGTTTGAAGTTGATGGTGAAAGTGGTGCTCTTGCCGGGGGCGAGCGTGGTGACTTGCGGCCCTGCGGCTGCCGTCAGCGGCGTGGGATCGATGATCCGGACCCGGTCGATCAGGATATCCACATTGCTGGTGAACGTGGAGATGTCTGCAAAGGTGATCTCGGTGCGGGTGGAATCCGCCGTGAAGTCTAGCGTGCGCGCGGACCAGACGATGCTGGCATCGGCCCGGCCGCTGAGGGTCAGGTCGTCACTGGCCAGCGTCCGGCTGCCCAGGATCGTGGTTCTGAGCTTTTGCGGATTCGTGTTGTTGATGGACTCCACCGCGACGTCGAAGGCGAGCTGGTAGGTGACTCCGGGTGTCGTGGCGAAACTCTGCTTCAGGACGCCGGTATTGGGTTTGTTCAGGCCGCTGAAACGGGCCACCTTGGCGTCGCCGCTTGCCGCCGCAAGCGTGCCGGGGATGACGTTGCCGGTGGCGGTCCACTTGTCCAGATTCTCCTCAAAACCTCCGTTTCTGACAAACATCGCGGTCACCGGAATCCCCGTGACAGGGAAATTGCCGACCATGGCGCCATCAATTTCGAAGCGCAGGCCGGTCAGCGTGGTGGTCCCGGTGTTGGTGACGGTGAAGGTCCGGGCATCGCTGAGCGCGCCCACGCGCACCATGCCGAAGTCGAGGGTGCTGCCGATGTCCGGCTGCTCGGCCCCGCTCTGGTTTTTCACCAACGCCGGTGGCTTGATGTGCGGAACGAAGGAAATTTCCGCCGAAGGATCACTCAACAGGCCCTGCGTGTTGTAGGCCTGCACGGCGGCAAAATGAGTCACGCCAAGCGGCAGCCCCGCCAGGGTGGCGGTGGTGTTGTTGCCGACGTCGATGGATTGCGAAAGATTGCCGCTCTCGGTGCCGTATCCGACCACATATCCCGCGATATTGCTCTCCGGGTTCGCATTCCAAGCCAGTTTGACGTCCTGCGTGGCTGCCGCCGCAAGATTGCAAAAAAGCGCCAAGCCCATGTGCATGGCGCTGACTGTGTGGCGTGTGGTGTGGCGTGGGTAAAATAAAATCATTCAACCGACCTGTTGGGGAGGTTTGGCGTCAAGGGGTGGCGTTGTGACTCTCGGGTCGGGGGGAGATTCAGATCGTCAACCACGGTGCGAATCGCATCGGGCGCAGCAAACAAGGTGCCAAAACCGGACATTGCAACCGAAAAAACGAAAATTCCGCAAAAATTGAAAAAATCCGCAAGTCTTTGGGAATCCGGGGGTTCTAACCGATAGGCGGCGCCGCCTCGCGGGCCTCACTGCCGGATGCCCAAATCGCGCGCCCGGAGCTTGTCCTGTGGCGGCGTGAGTTTGGCAAAAACCGGCGGTGGCACGTAGCGGCGCACGGTTTCCTCCCAGCCCTTGGGACCGATCAGGCTCTTGATCATGTTGGAGGAAACCTCGGCGATGTCGCGCGGCGGCATCAGGAAAACCGTGGTGATTTCCGGGGCCATGTCGGCGTTGATGTGGCGCATCACCCGCTCATACTCGTAGTCATGGGGCGAGCGGATGCCGCGCAGGATGAAATCCGCACCCTTCTTGCGCGCGTAGTCCACCAGATAACGGTTGTCAAAATGGGTGATGACCAGGTTGTCGGCGGGAGGTGTGGACTCCCTGAGCATTTCCAGACGCTCCTCGACGCTGAAGGAATAGCTTTTCGAGGGATTGTCGCCGATCGCCACGATCAGGTGGTCGAACATCCGCAGCCCCTGCTCGATCATCCAAAGGTGGCCGTTGGTGGGGGGATCGAAGGAACCGGCATAGACTGCGGTGCGCATGCCGCAGGTTAAACGGGAAATCGGCCGGCTGGAAACCGCAAATTCACACGGTTTCAGAGACTGCGCGCCAGTTCGCGCACCAGACGCGGTCCCTGATAGATGAACGAGGTGTAAATCTGCACCAGTGCGGCGCCTGCCCGCAGTTTTTCCCGGGCATCCTCCACCGAGGAAATCCCGCCGACGCCGATGATCGGGATGCTCCCCCCGAGGTGGCTGGCGAAGGCGCGCAAGACCTCGTTGCTTTTTTCCAACAATGGCTTGCCCGAGAGCCCGCCGGCCTCGCCCGCCCGCGGGTGGTCCGCGACCTTTCCGCGGTCGAGCGTGGTGTTGGTGGCGATCAGGCCGTCCAGGCCTCCGGCCAGAAACACTCTCGAAAGATCGCGGATGTGGTTTTCATCGAGGTCCGGTGCCACTTTGAAGAGCAGCGGAACGTGCCGGCCGTGTTCCGCCGCGAGTTTTTGCTGCTCCTGCTTGAGTTGTTCCAGCAATCGCGCGCTGGCCTCCGCTCCCTGCAGGTCGCGCAGCCCGGGTGTGTTGGGCGACGACAGGTTGACCGCGATGTATCCGGCCACCGGATAGGCCTTGCGCAGGCAGGCGAGGTAGTCAGCGGCGGCGTTTTCATTCGGCGTGTCCTTGTTCTTGCCGATGTTGAAGCCGACCACGCCGCGGAAGGATTTGGATTTCCGCACGTTGGCCACACCGGCGTCGATGCCCGGATTGTTGAAGCCCATGCGGTTGATGATCGCCTCCTGCGGGATCAGCCGGAACAGCCGCGGCTTCGGGTTTCCCGCCTGCGGACGCGGGGTGATGGTGCCGATTTCGATGCAGCCGAAACCCAGGCGGCCCAGCGCGTCGATGCAGTCGCCCTCCTTGTCGAGCCCCGCCGCAAGGCCGATTCTGTTAGGAAATGACAGGCCCATGACTTCGACCGGACTTGCAAGGTCGTCCGCAGGCCGCAGCAGCCCGAGCAAGCCGGACATTTCCGCCACTTTGAGCGCGGCCATGCTCAGGTGGTGGGCGGTTTCCGGGTCGAGCCGGAACAGGCATGAACGGGCCAGGGGATAGAGCGCGTCGATCACGCGGCACAGCGTGGGAGGCCCGCCCGGTTTTGTCGAATGCCGGTTTCGGGAAATCCGATTCGCATCAGGGTATCCGGAAATCCCGCACCACTGCCATGTGCTGCATGAAGGGCACTCCGCTGTCGTTTCGTTGCACCGGAGGAACTTCTGCCAGCGGCTCGAATCTCCGGCTGTCGAATACCAGGCCGTGTGGAAACCGCCGGCCGGCCAGCACAACCGGCACGGCGTGGCGGTCCAGCGAAACACCCGCCAACACCCAGTCATACGGCCGGTTGCGCGGCGCGTTGGTGGCGCTGTTGCCGGACCCGTCGTCCGGCGCTTTCGCGGGAAGCGCCACCACGCGCGCCAGCCGGGCGAAACAGCGTTCATCCGGGTTGCGCGTGTTGAGATCGCCACCGATCACCAGCAGCGCTCCGGCCGGCACGTTCCGGCGGATGATTTCCGCCAGCGCGGTGGCTTGCCTTTCGCGCGAATCCGCGCCCTTGGCATGGAGATGCACGCTCACCACCCACAACTCGCG
>JALOUA010000354.1 GCA_025457625.1 Akkermansiaceae bacterium | reverse complement strand
GGCCGAGGCGATGCACGCGCTGATGCCGGAAAAGGAGATTTACGCCCGCACCGGCATCAAGACGAATTTCTACAACAGCTCGCTGCACCTGCTGGCGGAAGCCCGCAGGCGCAACCCCGCGTTGTCGGGCGCGGAGCGGCTGTTGTTCGTGCCGGACCTGCTCGCCTACTGGCTGACCGGCCGCCAGGCGGTCGAGCGCACGATCGCCTCCACCTCGCAGTTGCTGGATCCGCGCAGTGGCGACTGGGCATGGGAAGTGATCGACGCCCTCGGCCTGCCGCGGAGGATTTTCGGAGAAATCGTGGCCCCCGGCACCGTGCTCGGCCCGCTCCGCGATGCGGTCGCGGCAGCAATCGGCAAGGCCGGCATCCCGTTGGTGGCCACCGCAAGCCACGACACCGCCTCCGCCGTGGCGGGCATCCCGATGAAGGGCGGCGGCAGCCTCTGGCTGTCATCCGGCACCTGGTCGATCATGGGCATCGAGACGCCCGATGCGGTGACCGGCGCCAAGGCGCTTGAGCGTGGTTTCTGCAACGAACTCGGCGTGAACCGCAGCGTGCGTTTCCTCAAGAACATATCCGGCCTCTGGCTCATCCAGGAGTGCAAACGCCAGTGGGAGATCGATGGAGAAAACCCGGACTATGCCACGATGGCGGCGATGGCGGAGGAAGCGGAGCCGTTTTCCGCGTTCATCGATCCCGACGACGCGGTCTTTGCCAGCCCCGGCGGCATGCCGGAGAAAATCCGCGCCTGGTGCGGAAAAACCGGCCAAAAGATCCCGCAGGACAAGGGCGCGATCCTGCGCGTCGCCACCGATTCGCTGGCGCTGAAATACCGCGTCGTGTTCGAGCACATCAAGGAGCTCAGCGGCCGGGATTTCCCGCGTCTGCACGCGGGCGGCGGCGGCACTCAGAACGAACCGCTGATCCGCGCGACGGCCAACGCGCTGGGCATCGAAGTGGTCGCCGGGCCGGTGGAGGCCACGTCCTGCGGCAACGTGATCACGCAGATGATCGCCACCGGCCATCTCGCCGATCTGGATGCGGGCCGCGAACTGATCCGCCGCTCGTTTGATTTCCGCATCTTCGTGCCACAGGATGCCGCCGCGTGGGATGCCGCTTATGCACGCTACCGGCAGGTCGTCGGATGACCGGTTGCAATCACCCGCATCTAGGGAATACTCCCCGACCATGTCCGCCACCTTGGATGAACTCCCGCCGGATTACGATGTGGTGATCATCGGCGGCGCGCTGTCGGGTGCCGCGACGGCCATCCTGCTGCTACGGAAAAACCCCGGCATCCGCATTCTGATCGTGGATAAATCGGAAAAACTCGGCCGCAGGGTGGGCGAGGCGACCGTCGAGGTGAGCGGATACTTCCTCGGCCGCGTGCTCGGGCTCACGCAATACCTCAACGAGCACCATCTCGCCAAACAGGGACTGCGTTTCTGGTTTGCCAACGACCGCGTCGCGACTCTGGACCAATCGTCGGAGATCGGCCCGCGCTATCTGGCGCGGCTGGCGTCCTATCAGATCGACCGCGCCGCGCTCGACGAGGAGGTGCTGCGGCGCGCGGGCGATGGCGGCGCGGAAATCCTGCGGCCGGCCACGGTGGCGAACATCCGCCTCGCATCCGGCGGCATGCAGGAAATGGAGATCCGGCGGAATGGAAGCACCCGCAGGCTGCGCGCGCGCTGGATCGTCGATGCCTCGGGCCTTGCGGCCGTGCTCGCCCGCAAGGAAGGCTGGTGGCGGCCCAACGACGCCCACCCCACCGCCTCCGCGTGGTCGCGCTGGCGCGGCATCAAGGACTGGGACGGCCGCGAACTGGCGGAAAAATTCCCGGCCTGGGCCGCCGCGCACCACGGCATCCGCGGCACCGCCACCAACCACATCATCGGCGACGGCTGGTGGAGTTGGTGGATCCCGCTCAAAGGCGGCGATGTCAGTGTCGGCGTGGTGTTCGACCAGCGGCTGGCGGACTTCCCGCAGGATGGCGGCGGCATTGGCGAACGTTTGAAAGGTTTTCTCGAACGCCATCCGGTGGCGCGCGAGTTGATGGAAAACGCGCAACCGATCGCCGAGGACGTGCACTGGCGGCGCAATCTCGCCTATTACAGCACCACCTTCGCCGGCGACGGCTTCGCGCTGGTGGGGGACGCCGCCGCCTTCATCGATCCGTTCTACAGCCCGGGCATGGACTGGATTTCGTTCACCGCGAGCCGCGCCGCCGACACCATCACCCGCCAACGCGCGGGCGAGGCCGTGGCGGGGATCTTGGAAAAACACAACCGGGATCTCACCCTCTGCCACAGCCGCTGGTTCGACGCGCTCTACCGCGACAAGTATCATTACATCGGCGAGTTCGACCTGCTCGGTCTGGCCTTCCGCCTCGACCTCAGCCTCTATTACTGGGGCGTGGTGCGGAATGCCTTTGAAAATGGCGAGGAGTCGTTTCTCACACCGCCATTCACCCACCCGGCGGCGGGATTTTTCGCGGGCTTGATGCGGGTTTACAACCGGCGCTTCGCGCGCATCGCCGCGCGCCGGCGCAGGCTCGGGTTGCTCGGCCGGATGAACGACCGCAAGCGCCTGCTGATCCCCGGTTTCACGCTCACCCGCAAGGAAGCCTTCAAGCTGCTGCCGCTGCTCGGCGCATGGTTGAAACTGGAACTCCGCGAAGGCTGGCACACCTGGTGGATGGAGCCGAATGCCGCAGCTCATCCGGTTGCGGAACCCGGCCGCGACCGGGCGATCGCGGATTTCAAATAATTTTCCGCATGACGGGCCGATATTGGCACGTATCATGACCCACAATCATGAAGACCCAGAAATACGCCATTTACGCCGCACTCTTGGTCACTGGAGCCGCAGGCTTCATGATCGGCCGCAATACCAAACCGGAAATCACCGGCAACGACGAGCCTGCCGGGCCGCCCGCCACCCGCTCCAGCCGGGCCACCCAAAGTCCCTCGTCCGACAGCGTCCGCGCCGGCTCGACCCGCGAATCCCGCACTTCCAGCCGTAACCCGATGCAGTCCGCCACGGCCCGCCTCGCGCGATTGGAAAGCATCGTGCGCGGTGAAAACCCGCTCGACCGCAACCGCGCGCTGCTTGCCTTCATCGACCAGCTCGCGCCGGAGGATTTCGAGGAGGCGGTCGCTCATTTCCGCAGTCTCGGCATCACCGAAGACCGCTTTGGCGAGTATTCCCTGCTGCT